>NZ_JBQSXN010000133.1:0-4351 GCF_052378235.1 Psychrobacter sp. AOP3-A1-26 | reverse complement strand
TTTAAAAGCTCTAATCAAAGTTGCTTGGCTTTCTGAACTTGTAAACAAGTATAGCAACAATTAGCATTTCATCTGTTGAGGATGTAGACGTGCTTTGTGAGTTTATGCTAACCAAGCTTGCACTAATCTCTCAAAAACCCACGTAAACCCCTGATTTTAAATAATTATTTCAAAATGTTTCATAACTAGCTTTGTTTCCCCATTATTACATAATTTGTTACAATTGCAGAATACTTTAATTGAGAAGTAGCTAACTCTTATTATTTTATTCTACAAGATGACGATTTATTTAACAACGCTATTATTAAATACAACTAACACAACCAATCCATAGGTTATATCTTACTAAATAATAAATTCATAAAATAACGCCTACTTACAATAACCTACCTGTAAATCGCCTCAAACCTTTATACCATGCTGATAAATAACTAAAAATTCAAAATATTCATAAGTAAAACTACCCACGAAAAATATATATAAATAAAATGAGAGAAGTTATGGAAGAGTCAGGCTTGATGATCGGGCATTTTGAACCACTGCATCTAGGGCAGATGCGCAGTATATTGGACGCAGCAGGACAAGCAAAAACACTCAATATCGTCATTATGGCACACCCTGCTCCGCACCCAGATTTCAACATCACCTTGCAAGATAAAGCGCGTTGGCTACAGATGGCATGTGCCGATTTACCTTTTATCCATATTCATATCACTGATGAGATTGAGCTACCGTTGCATGAGGACTTTAATGAAGTAACAATTGATATCCCAGCCAGCAATGCCAAATTACAACGTTTGATGGAAGCGCTAAAACTGCCAGCTGAGACGGTATTGTTTGTCGCAGAAAACCACCCATTAGCGGACAGTACTATCCAAGAACAGCTACTACTGCCAGTCGTCACTACCCCGCTACAGACTGAGTTTGATTCTTATGCTATTGCCCGTAACCCAGTAGTGCATTGGCCGGCAATCCACCCACATGCACGTCCTGATTACACTAAAACAGTGGCTATTGTAGGTGGCGAAAGCTCAGGGAAGACAACTCTAGTACATAAACTTGCCAACTATTATGGTGCCAGCTTTGCACTTGAAATGGGAAGACTATATGTCGGCACAGACTTGGGCGGTAGTGAGATTGGGCTACAATATAGTGATTACGGACCCATTGCCCTGAATCATGCTCAGGCTATTCGCGATGCCAAGGCCAAAGCAACCGCGCCTGTTACTATCGTTGATACCGACTTTGTGACCACACAAGCATTCTGTGAAGAGTACGAAGGGCTGACCCATCCCTTCGTCACGGCCTGTATCGATGAGTTTCGTCTCGACCATACAATTATGCTGGACAATAATACACCGTGGGTTGCCGATGGTATGCGCTCATTAGGCACGCCTGAGGCACGTGGGCGGTTTGAGCAACGGTTATTAGATATCTTTACTCAACACAATATTGAACCACATATGGTTGATAAACCTGACTACGATGCGCGCTATCAGCAAGCACTGTTATTTATCGACCAAGCTATTTATGGCAAAAAACCGTAAAGTAATTAGGGCGTGTCCTCAATAAACTCAATAATAATAAATTTATAATAACGCTATTTTTAATAGTAATTTTATAACAATAAACTTTTATCAGTATGTTTTTAATGACGTTTTTTGATGAGCAGAGCGTTGTTATTGATATGCGTTTTTAGGGAAAAAAACAATGCGTATTCAGCTATTGGACAATATCACTGGAAAATGGGCGATGCAATGGATTATTACTTGGTTCATTTGTGGGGTGATTGCGTTGTCTGCAGGCTTTTGGCTAACCACAGAGCATACCACTCTCGATTGGTTTTATTTGGCGGTATCCTTTATTGGCCTGATTTGTGTGGTGTCACTGTCATTCCGCAAAAACGTCATGGGTAATGGCTTTGGCATGGGCGCAACCGCTGGTGAAGTCGTGGTACAGGCAACATCTGGCGCAGTTGGTTTGATGCTAGCGCCACTTTTTAACTTTTTTACCCATGTTTACGGTATTTTTTATTGGTCAAAACACACTGACCTTGACGGTGATATGGTACCCAAATCTGCCAGCAAAGCCGTTTGGTTGATTACAGCAGCGTTTATTGTGATTGGTCTCGCCCTCTTTCCAGTGGTGAATGATTTACTAGCAAGCTACGGCTATGCGGTGGTTGAAGACGACAACAGTAAGTTTTTAGGGTTGATCTCTTTCTTTTGGATCAACGTCATCGCGTTTGTGCTTTCTATCACCGCACAAGCGGCAATGATTCTACGTTATTCATTTAACTGGTGGTTATGGATTATCGTCAACTTCGTCTGGCTGATCGTCAACCTCATGTCTGGCAACTATATCTTTGCTATTCAAACCATGATTTATCAAGTGAACTCTTTTATCGGTCTTTACGAATGGCATCGCAGCGAGCAAGATGCTATGAAATTGCCAACACCCACGCGATAATGAATGACGACGACAACTCGTGTTACAGCTGAAAAATAATGCATATAAGAGTGAAAGGATAAGAAGGCTTGACTGTGCGGTTTACCAGATAAAATGGCAGGTTACATAAATTAGTGCTACAACTAGTAGTAAGTAGTTCTAATTAACTATTGTATTTAACTACTATTATTAGTTAGTCAGTCAGTCATTCATTCATTTGCTAACAAGGAGGTTAGTATGTCTCGTACTCAGCAAAAGCATCTGTCTAAACGCACGCTTGAGCAATGGCTCAGCGAATACTCTGTCAGTCACCAAAACCTAGTCAATAAAAAAATCCATTGGCTATGCGTTCCTACCATTTTTGTCAGTCTATTAGGTATGGGGATGTCGCTGTCGGTTTGGTTTACCTTGGTGCTTAGCGCATTGGTACTATTGTTTTATATGCGCTTATCAACGCCGCTGTTTTTAGCAATGGGTATGTTTATCCTTATTTGCCTTTCAGTGATGGCATTATTGCCTTGGGGCTTTAAAATTTGGGCGGCTGTCTTTGTGGTTGCTTGGATTGGACAGTTTGTCGGTCATAAAATCGAAGGTAAAAAGCCTTCTTTCTTTGAAGATTTACAATTCTTATTAATCGGTCCAGCATGGGTGGCAAACAGCCTTATGGGACATAAAAACAGCTAAAGTATGATACGCCCTAGCTCTGCCATTAACACGTCACTATTTAAAATAGACAAAAAAGCGCTACTTAATACTTGATTAAATAGCGCTTTTTTTGTTAATTGCATATCGTTAATTATATAGTGCTGATTTTTTAGAAAAATAATCTATTTTCCGATAGTGCTATTTTCTATTGATTTAGCGTTTGCACACCACCGCCATTAACGAAGATAGTTTGTCCACTTACCCATTCCGATATTGGTGAAGCAAAGTATAGCATCGCACCAGCAATGTCATCGGCCTCGCCTAAACGATTGATTGGCGTATGTGAGAGCATTTTCTTTTCAATCTCTGGTGTCAGTACTGTTTTTAGCGCGTCAGTACGAGTAGCTCCTGGGCCTACTGCATTAATACGTACTTCAGGACCAAAATCATGCGCTAAGTCTGCAACTATGTGATTAACGGCCGCTTTTGAACCTCCATAACCACTCATGTTTGGCTCTTTATCAATACTTGACATAGAAGTGGTAAATACAATTGAACCATAGCCTGATTCTTTCATGTGCGGTACACATAACTGACATAGACGCCAACCACTAAAAACATTGAGCTCAAAATCACGACGGATATCATCGACTGAAATTTTGAATGGGTTCTCTTTACCGCCGCCACCGCCACCAGCGTTATTAATTAGAATGTTAATACTACCCAATTCAGCCACTACTTTTTCTACCATGGCGACCAAATCTTCATCTTTTAAGATATTACATTCGACGGCCAAACCTTTTACGCCATACGCTTCAATATCTTTTACCGCCGCTTTGGCGTCTTCCAATTTCAGATCAGCGATAGCGATGTTTGCCCCAGCTTGTGCCAAGCGTAATGCCGTTGCTTTACCAATCCCGTTTGCACCGCCGGTAACAATGGCAGTTTTTCCAGAGAGGTCAAATAATTCGTTAAATTCTTTATGTTTAAACTCTTGCATCTTGAATCCTTATAATAATTATTAATTAATAAGCTTATTGATTTGTTAGTGGTTAATTCCTCAGTAAGGCTCATTTGTTGTCTATAATTTAAAATGACACCCATTATGTCTAAATACTTAATAAGTATGCACGGTTAAAATCAAATGAATGTGTCAAATCATCCATATTTTGTAACGCTGGTTTGAGCTAATTTTATTAAACTTTAGGCATAAAAAAAGCCCCACAATGAAGTGAGGCTTTAGTGCTTTTTCAAGCCA
>NZ_JBQSXN010000132.1:0-4361 GCF_052378235.1 Psychrobacter sp. AOP3-A1-26 | reverse complement strand
TAGTTTGAACCGCCCCGGATATATTAGAGGCTATTTATTTAAGTTGGACCGCTAAAGCTTACGGTGCTGATAACCGCATCATTGAACGAATTGAAGCAATACAAAGCAGTCATACCATCCAAGTGTCAACGACTTCAGGCTACAGCACAGATATTTCGGCAAAGCGCTCTATAGAGCACGGCAGCTGATTGAGAGCTTCTTTGCCAAGCTTAAGTAGTACCGTATGATTGCTACTCGCTCTGATAAGTTAGCCAGTCATTTCTTCTGTTGTTTGGCTTAATTGATGTCACGTCCCAGTCTTCCCTAATTAGTAATTTGGTTTAGAAAACTTCTCTTTTACGCTTACTTGCTTGAATATCTACTATCGCTTGTGTTGTTCTCAATCTAAAGTTTTTTGACTATAGCAATTTAATTCTGTTTCGCTGGAAGAGGTTGATTAAGTATAGACAAATCTACATTTGGCATCATGGAAAGATTATATTGCCACCTTCGGTACTGCTCTACCCATAGCCTTTCTTTTGCTTTAAACTCTTCTTCTAAATGATGAATTTGGTTTCTTAGCTCAGCATTTTCGTTGATAAGTATATCAATAGTCACATCACCCATTGTTTCAATGACCTGTGACTTTACCTCTTTAAGCGTTTGCTTACGTCTATTAAATGCCTGTTTGACCTCAGGGTAGCCCATTAGAGTAAACTTAGAGACAGAATCTTTCCCTAAAGCAGAAGCAACTCGGACAGCGAACTTATCCCATGTCAGCTTGCCTGACCATTTCTTCAATATGTCTTCAACTAAATCCAATTCCTTTTCGCTTATAAGTTTTGGCTTCATAACCCACCCTCTAAAATCGCTAGAAAGTTAGACTCTGTTGTGAGAGTAATCTTTTCACTCAAGGTTGAGTTATCTGTGACCTCTGTAGAATATCCAAGCTCGTTTAGTGCTATTCGCGTTAAGCTCACATCTAGAGCTTCTGGAACACGGATAATAAGCCCTTCAGGATAGTCATCATTATCTAAATATGTTAACAGAGTCTTAATTATTGCAAGTTTTTTACTTTGATAAATGACCCAGCTACTAGCACCTGAATAGTCGTTATTATCAGCTTCTACTGCTCTATTAAGCTCATGTTTGACAACCTGCTCTAATTCTAATAATCGCTCTTTTGTATTCGGCATACCTTTAATGCAAGAGTGCTCTTTACACGTTACACATTCACCTGCTTTTGAACATGGTGACATAGTCCAATCATGCTCGCAGTATCCAAACCCAGAAGCTTGAACTACACCATATCGATCTTTATGACCTAGCATTTCAAAAGTAATAGGTACATTAACCTTTACAGCTTGTAGAGCTTTAGTCCCGTCGTGAGCCTCTAGGCCAAGACTAATTAGTTTTCTTGACTCCTTTGCCAATTCCTCCATAGGACGTAAATCATAAGCTCTGTTGTCTTGAATACGGCTACGTCCTGCAAACATTGCTAAGTCTAATGACTCCATCTCGCCACGTTCAGCCATTGTAGACAACCACACTCGAATTTGATGCGAAGTAATTACTAAGTTGTCTCCGTTTTGTTCCTTTAATCCCACAGATGTAAACAAAGACTGAACTATTGTGCCATTTTTTCTTTTATGAATACTGCCTAAAGCAACATTTAGTTGATTTATAGTAGGAGCAGTAAAACTATAGCCTTTAGATTGAAACTCGCTATGAAGCTCGTTGTCTCTAACAAGGCATAACATGTCTGATACAGGCTTATTAATTTCTGAAAGATTAGGAAACTTAGGAAAAGACTTTTTATAATTTCCCACAGTATAAGCAGCTAAATCTCGATAGGTAATACAGTCCTTTGTTTCAAAAAGATTTTGAATCCACTTTTGCTTGTAGTAATTCAAGAAAGCACTTCTTTCTATAGATTCAGCAGAATCATTCGGTATATTGTCCTGTGAAAGCCCCATAGCCGCTGCAAACTCTAGAATAGTCAGTGGAGCATCTTCGCGATGATCTCCTGCGGTAATGCAGCCATCATGTCGATAGAACTCATTAGGATGCTTGATTGACCACTGTGCAGCTCTTCTAGCAGGCTCTCCAATGTCAATTAGCCTTTGCACCGCCTCTCTCACCGTTGGCTCAATTAGAGGGTGTACAGGCTTCGGTATAAATCCACCACCTTTAGCAGCGACCCAACGAATATTTAAAATAGTATGCTCTTCTTTGACGACTTTACCCGAAGCATCAACCACCTCCTTAAATGCTGTTGTTTCAAATAAACAATCTGTAGTCAGAAAATGTAGCTCTCCACCTCTGCTTGGAGCAGCCATCAATAATACAGCTTGAGATGAATAAAATTGCTCATAAGGCGTTCTAGCTAACCGAAAAGCATCAGCTAAACAACTAATCTGGTGACTAGTTAATAATCTATTTTCTTGCCAAGCTCTATCTTCGTGAGAAGTTCCTGTAGCCTTTTCATTTGGTCGTTTCCAAGGGTTTTTCCATATTGGTATCGTTAAGTTTATTTTATACTCTTGAATATCACTCAATAAACTTTCAAGCACTTGACCAGCACGATATAATGTACCTGAAGATAGACGATTTTCTAAGCTCTCAGTAGTTTTTCGTAGTGTTATACCATTGAAATCAAGAATATCAGCGCTTTCATTAGTTTCGACTAGCATTTCATAAACAGTTTTCAGCACAACCATATAATTTGCAGGATTTCTTTCTTTCCATGTTTGCAAGTCTCTCATGTATGCTTTCGCAAAATCTCTAAAAGGTTGTAGCATTAACTCCCCAGTCTTATTACATTGAGATTTTAGTCCAGTAAAATGCATAGATGAGCTACTACCATTTTTATATATAACCTTCCAGTTGTCGCTATTGAAGCCACCTTGATCCTCATAAATACTCAAGTTACTCTTGGCTCTCTCAATAAAATCAAGAAGGTTTTTTTTGCACTCAACTTCATGCTTTGGCGTAAAAGGTATAACCTGTGTCATATCAAAGCACCTCCTCTAGCTTGATTTTATCGCATGCATTCATAATAGCTTTGACATGGGCTAGTTGAAGATTAAACGATTGTAAAATCAAATCGCTAGCTCCCATAGCTTGCTTATGTTCAATTTCTTCCATTAGATCCAGTAACACATCTTCCCAAGGAGCGTCTAATAATGGTTGAAACTGACTGCATAAAAGACAGGCTTTCAAGCCACTGTTACAGGCAGGAGAGCCTCCACAGTTACCTACCTGATTGTTTGAAGATTGGAAGACACGGCTATTAGGATCATTACCTCTTAATGCTTGAGCTTCGGAATAAATAAGACGCCCTTCAAATTTTGCAGATAACAACTCCATTGCATCATTCATCTTGTCAAAAATTCTCAGTGCTAACTCACCTGTATGCTGAGTATATACACTCAGTTGCTGAGTATCTGAATGATCAAGCAAGTAGGCTAGCTGTACACCTGTAATACCATTCCTAACAAGATTGGTCGCTCTAGTTCGCCTACATCTTATAGGTGTAAAGTGAATGTAGTCGCCTGTACGCTCAGAAATAGCATCACATTTACGGGATATTCGTCTATCCATATAATGAACGTCAATTGCAGATAGATGTAAGTAATCAGGAGTATTTACAATAACGTCTTTATAGTCGCTTACTTTCATTTCTCGCAATGAATCGCGATTCAAAAAAATAGGTAACTGTTCAATATCGTTATCGTCAAGTCTAGGCAATTTAGAAGAAACAAAGGATTTAACCTCATTAACTTGATTTACTACAATCAAATATAAGTCTTCAGTAATAGTTAAAGACCTGCATTCAGAACGGAATTTACCACCTCTTTGTTTCGCTCTTGGGATATTAATAGAATATATATTTCTATTATTGACCACTTTATGAGTAACGTCACATATTCTTAACGCTCTGATTTGGCTTGGTCTTCTAGCTGTTGCATATATAAAATAGAGCCATGTAAACTCCTCTAAAGACAAGATTTTCTCTTGAAAAGCGTTACCCGCCCATATTAATAATGATTGCTGTTCAGTGAGCGTATAAGCGCCCGTATGAGGACATTGATGTAAAACAGCTTTACCTTTTACATTTCCCTTTAAGACTAGCCGATCAAGTGTATCTGATATATCACTATTAACCCCTGGATGTTTCCACTCAACCCAATTTCTCAGTAATGAGCGAATCGTTCCCAACTTATACTCATTTTCAGAGTCTAAAGTTGATTTATACTTCAAAATTAGCTCTGAGCTAATTTTGCCACCTGTGTAGATGTTGGGATCTAACAAATATTGCTTGAAATAATGCCAACAATTTTGAGTATGCTTTGCGGAGACCTCTTCAGCCATCCGTGCAG
>NZ_JBQSXN010000131.1:0-4375 GCF_052378235.1 Psychrobacter sp. AOP3-A1-26 | reverse complement strand
CAAAATATTAAAGCCAGGCGGCTTCGGTTGCCTGGCTTTTTTGTGCGCAGCATTTCTTCTCTTAAATGCAGTCTAAATTTAGTGTGCCACTACACTATTTAGCTGGCTCTAGGTGTCGCTCTTAACGGTAGAAATTACTTAGGTAGTGTGCTTAATATTGGGGTTTGTTTAATAGCACATCGGATTCATCTCATAATGATCAACCGATATCTAAACAAATATACTTAGTCTCAATATACTCTTCGATACCATATTTTGAGCCTTCACGTCCCAAACCTGACTCTTTTACACCGCCAAAAGGTGCTAATTCAGTGGTCAGCATACCCGTATTGACCCCAACCATGCCTACCTCTAACGCCTCAGCCACTCGCCAGACTCGTCCAATATCACGACTATAAAAATATCCTGCCAAACCGTATTCTGTGCTGTTTGCTAAAGCAATACCTTCCTCATCTGTATCAAACTTAAAAATCGGTGCGATTGGACCAAATATCTCCTCAGTAGCCACGCGCATGTCATTGCTAACACTTGTCAAAATAGTCGGTTCAAAAAAGTTTTTGCCAGTCTCAAATCTTTGACCCCCACAAAGGACAGTAGCGCCTTTATTTTTGGCGTCATCTACAAAAGCTTCAGCACTGTCAGCTGCGATTGAGGTAATCAAGGGCCCTTGCATGACTCCTTCATCTAAGCCATTTCCTATCTTTATATCAGCGACTTTTTTAGCTAATTTTTGTGAGAATTCATCATATACACCAGCTTGTACAAAGAAGCGATTGGCACAGACACAAGTTTGACCACTATTGCGATATTTGCTGACCATAGCGCCCTCGACAGCGGCATCTATATCAGCATCATCAAACACGATAAAGGGCGCATTACCGCCAAGCTCTAACGACATTTTTTTGACGGTATCAGCACACTGCTTCATAAGTATCTTGCCCACACGAGTCGAACCCGTAAAACTAATTTTTTTGACTATAGGATTGCTGGTCATCTCCTCTCCGATAGCGATCGGATCCCCCGTAACGACACTGTAAATACCGTCAGGAATACCTGATAGCTGAGCCAAATAGGCCATAGCTAATGCTGAATAGGGCGTTTCCATAGCAGGCTTGACGATCATAGGACAGCCTGCTGCTAATGCAGGACCAGCTTTACGACTAATCATAGAATGCGGGAAGTTCCAAGGCGTAATAGCCGCCGTAACTCCAACAGGTTGTTTAATCACCACTAAACGCTTATCTGCCATATGACCTGGAATGAAATCTCCATAAATACGCTTAGCTTCTTCAGCGAACCACTCTAAATAATCAAGTCCACTTTGAATCTCTCCTCTAGCCTCAATCAAAGGTTTACCTTGTTCAGTAGTCATTAGCAGTGCTAAGTCTTCTATATTGTTAGCAATTAGCGTATGCCATTGGCGTAAAATAACACTGCGCTCTTTACCTGTCTTTTTTGACCAAATGGCTTGAGCCTCACTAGCTGCTTTGATAGCACGACGAGTCTCTACTGCCCCCATTAAGGGCACGGTTCCTATAAGCTCATTGGTTGCTGGATTGAACACCTCATGTGTCTGCTTATCATCAGCATCACACCAAACCCCATTAATAAAAGCTTGTTGTCTAAATAGCTCACTATTGGTCAATTGCATACTTTTCTCCCAGTGCTTTTATTAAAGTAAGTTATGTTCAGTCAGTACTTTACGGGCAATGCGAAAACACTCCACCCCTTGTGGTACACCGCAATAGATGGCGATAGCGTGTATAGCCGCTCGGATTTCTTCAACTGAACAGCCATTAGTGATGGCTCCATTTAGATGCAGCTCCCATTCATGCATTTTTCCTAAAGCGGCAATCATAGTTAGATTCATAAGTGAGCGAGTTTTAGCGTCGATAGCCGCGTCACCCCAGCCAAAACCCCAACACCATTCTGTCATGGCTTCTTGGAAAGGACGATTAAAATCATCAGCCGCCTTTAAGTTGTTTTCGACATAGTCAGCGCCTAAGGTTGCTTTGCGCTGGTTAAGTCCTAGCTCGAACCGTTGCTTATCCATAGTTATTTCTTCCTTTTAGTTATTTAATTGTAAACCTAGTTGGCAAGCCTCATTGATATGATTTTGGCAGGCTTTAACCGCCGCTTCACTATCCCCTTTGGCAATATTGTCGATGATCTGTTGTAAATTATTCGGCCCTTTTATGACACGTTCTTGGGTGGATAGCGTCATAAATCTCAGGCGGCCAATACGGCCATTTAATCTGTCCGTTAACTCCCATGCCACAGTCATGCCAGCTGTAAAAAATAAGTATTGATAAAACAGCCGTGCCTGTTCCATCGCTTCCGCCACTTCTCCTGCTTGCAGTTCAGCGCGAATCTCAGTTAAGTCATTTTGCAATCTCTGTACTATCTCATCGGTAACTTGCTCAGCACAGTGACGTACTGCTTCACACTCTAGCATGGCACGCAAGTGGTAAATCTGACGAATCTCATCGCTTTCTAACACAGTTACTAGGGGGCCTACGTTAGAAACGGTTACCAGATGCTCACTTTCCAAATGTCTAATACATTCTCTTACTACCGTACGACTGACCCCTAGTTTTTCGCAAATAGTGCGCTCTACCAAACGCTCACCTGGGACAAGCTGCCCTGTCATAATGGCTAAACGTAATTGTTCCAACGCCGTTTCTTTCAAAGTTTTTGGCTTTTCGACTTTTTCTAGCATTATCTCTATTCTCTTAGAATGTTCAGTTCAGTATAACGATTAAGAAAAAGAAAATCAGCAACCTTAAATACTGTATTACGGTATACCATAACATTTATTTTTAAAAAAGCTAGTATTTTATATAATATAGTATTATGGTATACCAAGAGTGATAAATAATGTTAAACAAACTAGGATGCTTCTGATGCTAAAACCAGAAATTAGAAAAATAGTTACTTTTGAAGAAGAAACCTTTATTGAAGGCTACAAGTCTGCGGATACCCCCCTACGTCTGTTTGCCGTTGCAGCCGTGATTACCAATCCATGGGCGGGACATTATGTAGAAGATCTAAAGCCTGAAATTCAAGCTTACGGTCCGGTATTAGGCAAATTACTCACCGATAAAATAGTCAAATTGGCAGGTGGTGCTGAGAATATACAAGCCTATGGCAAAGCGGCTGTTGTCGGATTAAATGGCGAGATTGAGCACGCTTCAGGATTAATTCATACCTTATGCTTTGGCAATTTTTATCGTGAAGCTTTATCGGCTAGTAGTTATTTGTCTTTCACTAATATTCGCGGCGGCGCAAACTCACCCATTATGGTTCCGCTAATGGATAAAGACGATGTTGGTCGCCGCTCACATTATTTGACGATCCAATTTTCTATTGCTGATGCCCCTCGTGATGACGAAGTGGTTATCGTTTTGGGCGGTGCCACAGGGGGTCGTCCGCATCATCGTATTGGTGATCGTTATCAAGATCTAAAAGATCTGGGTCGCGATTTGGAAAACCCAGCAGCCGTTTAAGGAGCAGGCAGTAATGAGATGGTCACGCCAACTTTCTGATGGAATCGCTTATCATTATAACGCTAATAGTAAGGTCGATAAAAAAGCCTTACGCATCGTTTTTATCCATGGTGTAGGCTTACGCGCTGAAAGCTGGTATCGGCAGTTATCAGCTTTTGACACTCAATATCATTGTTATGTTATTGATATGCCAGGTCATGGAGAAAGTGAGCTATTAGCTGACTCTCAATTGACCTTAGATGACTTTTCTGGCGTACTCAAAAACTTTATCAAAACGGTTGTCAGGCAGCCAGCAATCATCGTCGGACATTCGCTAGGCGCGATGACAGCGCTACAAACAGCGGTGTCTTACCCAGAAGTAGTACGCGGGGTTGCCGCTCTAAATGCTATATATGATCGTTCTGATAATGCTGCTAAAAATGTGCAAACTCGGGCTGAATCGCTACTCAATGATCTTAAGCAAAACGTCAGCGATCAACCTATTGCTAGATGGTTCGGTGCAGAATTAGAGTACCGTGATGATGCAGAGCTATGTCGAGCTTGGCTAGATAACGGCAATCGCTTGGGGTATGCACGTGCCTATCAAATGTTTGCTGATTTAGTAGGTATTGAGGCGGCAGATTTAAAGACGATCAAAGCTCCTGCACTATTTTTGACAGGTGAATGGGACATTAACTCTACACCTGAAATGTCATTAGCAATGGCAGACATATTACCAAATGCTGAAGCTTTTATCGCTCCCAAAGCTCGTCATATGGCGCAAATGACCCATGCCGATAATATCAATGCAGCATTAGCAAAATTTTTTACTCAATGCGCCGCGTACAACGTTGTTGACGCCTAATTTGACAAGAGAGGTTATTATGAAA
>NZ_JBQSXN010000130.1:0-4638 GCF_052378235.1 Psychrobacter sp. AOP3-A1-26 | reverse complement strand
ATTTGATAAAAAAAGAATTATAATTCTTAAAATAGCCACTACGCTTTTTCTCATTTCTCTTTTTATTATATAAGGCAGTCGATATGCGCTATTGTCTACAATGCGGTCATGAAGCAGAACGCAAAATACCAGCCACGGATAATATGCCGCGTTTGGTATGCCCAAATTGCAACTATATTCATTATGAAAATCCCAAAGTAATTTGTGGCTCGTTGGTCGTGCATAAGCATCGGGTATTACTATGCCGCCGTGCCATAGAGCCACAGTATGGCTTATGGACACTGCCAGCAGGTTTTATGGAAAACGGTGAAACCATGGCCGAAGGCGCTGCCCGTGAGAGCTTTGAAGAAGCAGATGCAGTCGTGACCAATCCGCATTTATACTGCTTGTATGATATACCTGATATCGGACAAATCTATAGTATTTATATCAGTGATTTAAAAGACGGTGCTTATGGTATTGGCTCTGAAAGTCTTGACTGTGCTTTATTTACCGAAGAAGATATTCCATGGGATAAGCTTGCCTTTGAAGCGGTACGTCGCACTTTAAAAAGCTATTTTGCAGACCGCCAGCAATTCGATAGCCACGATAAGTTCCCAATCCATCAAGACCATATCGGTAAAGACCAAAGTATTAAGCGCTATTGATAACGCTTAAGCATAAAAAGCCAAGCAAACGCTTGGCTTTTTTTATATGACCACCATAGCAACTATAATGTCATTACAGTACCCACTACAACGCTAGCTTTTGATTTTACACACTTTAAAGCCAAGCTCCTGTACTGCCGTTTCCTTATCATACGGTGCTAATACTGCCCGAACATGTTTTTGTCCTTGCAAGTATTGCTTGGCAACACGCTGTAAGTCAGCAACCGTCACCGCTAAAATTGCCGCGCGCATTTTACGCTGCCAGTCTACGCCGCGATGATGCAAGTTGGCGAAACAGGCTTTGATAGCCTCACCTGCTGGAGAGCCTGGTTTATCCATTCCTGAGATAATTCCCAAGATGGCTTCTTCTAATTGCTCGTCCGTTTGTGGCTCATTTAATAACCATTCGATACTGGCATCAAAATGGGCAAAGGTTTCAGCACACTGCGGGTCACGGTAGCTAAAGAATTTAAAAGCACAAGCATTGGCATCGTAACCAGCGCCGCCGCCATAAGCACCGCCGCGCTCACGAATGGCGCTATGCAGATAACCATTACGTAGATAAGGCGCTAATACCATTAAGGCTGCGGTATCAGGATGGTCAGCAGCGGGCACAGAATAAGCGCTGGCATTATGATAGACGTTGGTCGGAGCCAACCATGCCAAGTCTTCGACAGCAATTTCTTCTAGCTTAGCGCCATCATTTTCACCATTGAGCGCCGAGTCTAGTTGTAAGTCGGCAAACTCACTTGGAATGCTCGCTTCAATAGTCGTATCAGTATTGCTTAATTTTTCAGCGATCTTTGGTGCTTGGCTGTCTTTCCAGCTATCGACAATCAAATTGCTTAAGCGTTCGGTTTGTTCCGCTTCACAAATAATCACCGCATGTTTCGGCAAGCTGATTAAACGTTGATGTAAATCCATCAAGCTGGTTGCTAGCTGATCCCACTGCGTATCGTCGGTACTGGCATGGGTTAAGAAATCTTTTAGTGCATTTAGTGCCGGTAGACCGCTGCGTACATATTCTAGCTGTGCCTGACGGCTCATACCGCGACCGGCGGTTTGCATCGCATAGGCATGTCCTGAGCCAGCAAGGTTTGACTGCCAACCTGCTTGACGCTGCTGCAAAATCTCTTTGATACGGGCATGCTCACTAAAGACACTGTGTTCCATCACTTCTTTCAGCAAATCAATGGCTTCAGGCTTACGATTCAGCGCCCGCGTTGCCACTACAAAGTAGCTGCTAATTGCTTGGCTATCATCGATATTGGTGCGTTGGCTGATTCTGGCGGTGACACCTGATGAATGCGCCGCTTGCTTGGCTTGCATTTCATGCGCACTGTGCGAATCGGTGCCCAACTCTGACAGTAGACTTAGATAAATCGGCAGTAATGGATGATTGATAACTTCATTGACAGGCAGCTTGTTACTGTTGTTGGCATTTTCACCAATTGCGTCGGTCAACGGTACAATCACTTGATAGTAATATAAGCCGTTAGTGCCCGCTTCATATTCAAATAACGTACTGTCTTGCCCGCTCAAACTCACCTGCTTTTGTGAGCCTTGTTTAAAGCTGATGTCAGTTGGTACGTCGTCCAACCCAACTTTTGGCAATAAGCTTAAATCATCAGGAGCTGCTTGGCGCGCCGCCAAATCTAGCGCTTGTTTGTGCAAAATATCTTTATCATCAGCGGTCAAATCCATGGCGATGGTATCAAGACGTGTTTGCTCAGCTGCCGCCAAACGTGCCGACTTCTCACTATCAGGCGTTAATGTGACGCGTACACGGTGTTGATTGTCTAACAGATGCGTCTTAATTAAACTTGGTAGCCATTGCGCGTCGACGACTTGCTCACGCAGCCATTGCAGATGCTCATCAACTTCCCATACGTCGATAGGATTGCCATCATGAATCGCCGTACTAAAGCCCTCTAGCATCAAATTCAAACCATAAGGAATGCTGTCACCGCCGATATGACGCTGATCAATCTCTATCTGATGCAAGATAGTTTCAATGGTTTCATCATCGATTGGTGAGCTGGCAACATCAGTTAGCAGGTCAATAATACCTTGCTCTACCGCTTCGGCATGCTCAGGGTTAGAGCCGCGCAGACCGGTATAAAAAACCATTTCATAATGGCTGTCATCCAGTCCCAATAACGGACTTGGCGCTTTACCCAGTGGATGGCTATCAAGATAGGCACGCAGCGGCGAGCCAGCATGCTCAACCAACACACCTTCTAATAGACGTAGCGCCAAACGCTGCTTCGGATCGGTAATCGACGGTAATAACCAAGCAACCACATGATGGGTTTGATCGGGACCGGCTTCGTCAGCAGTATAAGTATCGGTGGCGCTAATCGGCGCAGACAGGCGCTGCTCTGGACGCGAGACGTGTTTTTTGCCTGCTTCAAACTGCTCTAAAGCATCGTCATGGATTTTTGCTTGCGTTTGGGCAACAGGAATATTACCAAAGCTCATAATGACGCTGTTTGACGGGTGATAATGGCTTTGATGAAATTCAACCAATTCATGATGGGTCAAATCAGGAATATCAGCAGGATCACCGCCTGAATTATAATGATAGGTCGTGGTTGGGAATACATGGTGGGCAACGGCATGATACAGCTGGTCAATCTCGCCACTCATCGCGCCTTTCATCTCATTAAAAACGATGCCTTTAAATTGTGGTTTATCATTTTCGTCCAATTCAACACGGATGCCTTCTTGAGCAAAATCAAGCGGATGAATATTGGGGAAAAACGACGCATCAAGATAGACTGCCAATAAATTAAAGTAATCATTTTCATTTTGAGTGGCATACGGAAACGCAGTCCAATCAGCGGCGGTCATCGCATTCATAAAGGTATTCAATGAGCGTTTAATCATTGAAAAGAACGGATCACGAACAGGGAACTTCTCAGAACCACATAAAGCCACGTGCTCTAAAATATGTGCCTCGCCTTTTGAATCCATTGGTTGGGTGCGAAAGCCGACCAAAAAGGCATTTTCATCACTTGGATGTGCCAAATGATAATGCATGGCACCGGTTTTAACATGCTGACTGATCAGCACATCCATTGATAGTGCCTCAATATGGCGGTGCTCAAGCAGCTCAAACGCTGGATGCAGAGTTAAATCAGCGGTAAATGGCGTGTCAGTCATAGTTATCCTTATAGATTATCCTGATGGCCTCTTAGTAAAGAGCGCATTTAGCCTATAGCTAATGACGCATATCAGGATAAGCAATCAAAAATGGTGAGGTTTATATTTATAAAATTGGTTTGTATAAAAATAGCAGTGTTATAAAAAATATAGGTAATCTTTAAATGGAATGGCATTTATCAGCTAAAAAGAATTTGCCTAACGAAACTAGATGGGGCTCATCGCTTAATAAGTCAAGATAGCAAATGGCTAAAAATATAACTAATAAAGATAACGCCCATTTAACAAAGCATACTTAACAGCAGTCGGTAGTAGTGCTATAGTTAAAATCATCTGTCACAAGGAGCCGCTCATGAGTTACCAACATATTTTATTGGTCACAGACCTAATGTCCGATGCTGATGTGGTCGCCCAAAAAGCCAAACGCATCGTCGATAATCGCCCTAATTCCAAGTTATCGGTATTACATATTGTCAGAGATACTATGGTTGGTTTTGGCTACGAGCTAGTGCCTGCCTCTAGTCTTTATGATGAGATTGATGATGAACGCTGCCAAGAAGCGCGTGCCAAACTGGCGCAGTTTTTGGATCGTAACGACTTACATGTGGTCAATTCTGAAGTAACCACTGCCATCTCTAACAGTGAAGGTATTGTGAACTATTGCCACAAACATGAAGTTGATTTACTAGTCATCGGTCGTCATGAACGTCATGGCATCGCTGCTTGGCTAAGCGGCGCGACGGCAGATAATATCCTGCCAAATGTGCCCTGTGATAGTCTAGTGGTCAGACTCGATAAACCTGTGAATAAATAAGTTTAAGAATAT
>NZ_JBQSXN010000129.1:0-4821 GCF_052378235.1 Psychrobacter sp. AOP3-A1-26 | reverse complement strand
CAATGAAAAGCGTTATTCTTTTGATAAGTACTTTATAAATGGTTAGGGGCTATACAGCCCCTAAGCTAGACCTTGTTACCGCGCTATTTTTTATTCACCAATTATAAGAGACGTCCTGCGTGAAACCGAAATTTTGGCAGCGATTTACTGCCCCTTTCATTGAGCCTTATGCCCGTTATCAGCATGCAGATGTTTTGCACGCGATACGTTTGGGCGGCGCTATTCTTATTGCATTATCGTTAAATAAGTTGACACACTTACCGCATGGTGAATGGACGACCATTACCGTGTTTGTGATATTGGGATTATTACAATACCAAGGCGCGATTTATACCAAAGCCAAAGAGCGCATATTGGGCACCTTACTTGGGGTCGTGGTTGGGCTGAGCTTTTTGTGGTTGTTGCAAGATATCGGTGGTTGGCTGTGGCTATATTATGTGCTGATTGCCATTATCAGTGGCATTATTGGCTATGTGGCGGTCAAACAGTTGGGCTATATTGGGCTACTCACGGGCATCACCATGCTGATGATTGTTTCAAGCCCCGAGCATGAAAATATCGCTCAAGATGGTTTATATCGCGCCTTTAATATTTTAATTGGGGCAGGGGTTGCGGTTGCAGCAACTCTAATCTTACCGCTTAAGTCGACTTTGATGTTTCGGTTTTTAATGGCCAGCAACCTTGATGCTTGTAGCGAGCTTTATGCTGGGGTTGGACACCATATCGATGCTGAGACATTGACGGCTAAGCCTTTTAAATATACCGAAGTCAACCAAGCATCCAGTGTCATTTATTATGCCAGTCATGCAGTGCCTGATATACCAGTCGATAAGACGCTATTAAAATCATTGCAAGAAATCAATAAACGTCTACTTGCTGTACGTCCACATATTGCTGCAACAGCGAGCGAAACTGGGTTGGATAAGGATACCATTGAGACGATACAGCGTGCTCATCGGAACATTATCGGCACCATTGATTTATTATTAAGTGCCGCCCCGCGTTTGGCAAATATTGAAATTGACGATGAAAACCATATATTGCTCATCCATTATCAACATGAGCTAACCCAAGCGATGCGTCATATGGCGGCGGTGCTGCGCAGTCCTAGCGATGAAGTTTTTCGTCCTATTACTCGTATTGCGGTATCAGATTATCCGAGCGTGCAGTATTTAGCGTTTGAATGGCAGGGCTACTTTTGGCTTACCCAAACCTTACAAACCCAGTTACAGCAGCTCAGTGATTTATTACAAAAGACTAAGCCGCGTTGGTTTTCTGCTTCTGGTGTGCGTTATCAGCGCCGCGAACAGCGCCGTATAGAAGAACATGGCGGTGAGACAGATTTGCATTTATAGCTATAAAAAAACTATTTTATAAGAAACAGATATAGTCAGTGAAAAGTAATATCGGTACATCACTGACTGCTGGTATCAATTTTTCTTGCTTGCTGTGCCTGCGCAGACAGAGGCTGCAAAAAATTGATACCAGCAGTACCTTAGCGTCTTTAAGGTATTTTAACTGTATAAAAAAACGCTGATCATTATCGATCAGCGTTTTTATTTTTAAGGTTTTTTTCAATGTGTCACTTTTGTGTCACTTTAAAGCTCAAATACAGAATAGTGATTAACGTCCCGTCTTTAGCTTATCCCAATACTGCTGATACACTTGTAATGCTTCATCACCGACATCTTC
Source organism: Psychrobacter sp. AOP3-A1-26 (assembly GCF_052378235.1). NCBI lineage: Bacteria > Pseudomonadati > Pseudomonadota > Gammaproteobacteria > Moraxellales > Moraxellaceae > Psychrobacter > Psychrobacter sp. AOP3-A1-26. The sequence goes on along the minus strand of NZ_JBQSXN010000129.1, from coordinate 3,129 downwards.
TTGGAACTCAGCTTTTGCCAGTACGTCTTTGCTAGGATAAATCGTTGGGTTATTGCGTACGTCTTCGTCCATCAACTCGCGTGCGGCAATATTTGGCGACGCATAACCAATCTCTTCACTGACGATTTTTGAGTTTTCGGGACGGAGTAGGTAGTCAATAAACTTGTGCGCTGCGTCTACTTGTTTGGCGTTTTTTGGAATAACAAAGTTATCCATCCATAAAATAGCGCCTTCAGTTGGGTATTTATACACCAAGCTGGTCAGACCTTCATTGTTAGCGATGATTGCCTCACCATTCCACGTCATACCAACGCTGGTTTCGCCTTCCATATACGGCATACGCGAGGCATCTGAATTGAATGTTTTCACATTCGGCATCAAAGTGGTGAGCTTCTCATAAGCGGCTTTAATCTCGTCAGGATTTTTGCTGTTACCAGAGTAGCCAAGGGTCAATAGCGACATGCCAAACACTTCGCGCATATCATTCATCAGCATTACTTGACCTTTATACTCAGGACGCCACAGATCATTCCAGCTATTGACGGTGGCTGGATCGACTGATTCGCCATTGATAGCCAATCCGGTGCTACCCCACATATAGGGAATCGAATATTTGTTTTCAGGGTCGACCTTGGTGTTAGTAAATGAGGTATCGAGGTTTTTAAAGTTGCTTAATTTAGACTTATCGAGCTCTTGCAATAAGCCTTCTTTGGCCATTTTTTCGACATAATAAGTCGATGGAATGGCTAAATCATATTGGCTAGAATCATCAAGCAATTTCAATTTGGCATACATCGCTTCATTAGAATCAAAGGTGGTGTAATTAACATTAATACCAGTCTCTTCGGTAAAACCATCGAGGATTTCTTGCGGCATATACTCCGACCAGTTATAGAGATTTAGCGTCTCTTGGCTGGTAGTCGTACCGTCAGCAGCGGTGTTATCTGACTTGCTGCAGCTAGCAAGTGATAGCCCAATCGTTCCAATAGCTGCGTACAATAAGACCTTCGGTAGTGCTTTTGGCAGTACTTTTACAGAAGTTCGATTAGACCCATTAACAGGGGATAAATAAGACAAAGTGTCTCTCCTAAATTAAGGCAAAAATAAAAACGGGCACAGGATACCGTTATACTATATTCATTATACGGTTATGGTTATCCTAAGTCGAAATTTAAAGGGCAACTGCTTGAATTTGCTTAGTTTTAAGTAAAGTAGATAAAGGTAGTGAGAATAGCCCCACATTATGCAATCCGTTAATCATGCTATGATTGGCGCTGTCCAGTTTTTAGTGTCACTAAAATAAAGCCATTAAAATAAGCCTTATTTTTTATAAATATCAAATAATAAAGGATAAAAGATAATGAATAACACTCAAGCGACTATACCCGAATTATTGACCAATAAAGTCGCCATAGTTACCGGAGCCAGTCGTGGTCTTGGGGCGCAAGTTGCTCAGCAGATGGCAGCGGCAGGCGCCAGCGTTTGCGTCAATTATCTCAATAGTGAGGAAGCCGCTAAAAAAGTAGTGTCTGATATTATAACGGCAGGTGGGCGAGCATTTGCTTATCAGGGTGATGTGACAGATTTGGCACAAATGCAAACCATGGCAGCAGAAGTTATTAAGCGCTTTGGAGGTATTGATATATTGGTCAATAATGCTTTACCAAGCTATCAGTTCAATCCAAATGCCGATTACACCAGTATCGAAACGGTTAAATGGGCACATTTCTCTCAGCAAATTGATGGCATCGTTCAAGGTGCAGTCAATAGCGTACAAGCGGTATTACCGCAAATGAAAGCTCAACAGACGGGTAAAATCATTAATATCTCAACCAACCTTATCTATAATCCAGTGGTCACTTATTATGACTATACGACGGCAAAATCAGCGCTGATTGGACTTACGCGCAATTTGGCAAGCGAGCTTGGGCAATATGGTATCCGTGTGAATTTGCTGGCAGGTGGGTTATTAAAAACCACGGATGCGAGCCGCTTAACTACTGAAGAAGTGTTCGATTATATCGCCACAACCACGCCACTACGACAAGCAACCTCGGTAAGCGACTTTGCCAATTCAGTATTGCTGATGGCGTCTGATTTAAGCTCAGCTATTACTGGTCAATCTATTGCAGTCGATGGTGGTTTGACGATGCCGTAGGAATAATATACAAAGATAGCTTTTAGATAAAAAGTATTTAACTTATACCAAAGAGAAATCATGAATAATCGTAAACTTGCTGGAATCATCACTGCCGTGATAGGGCTGTGGGCGACCATTGTTTTCTTTAATGCTGGTATGGATACATCGATATTTAGCTGGCCACTAGAAGCTTATCTTGGCGTGGCATTTAGTATTGGTTGGCTAACTGGCATACCAAATTTTTTAGCGTATTTACTGGCAGCATTGCTCTTTACTTTGATTACAGTTGCCTGTTATAAGCTGGGCAGTTGGGTTTATGGATTGATATTTGGGCGTGGTTAAATAGTAGGTTTTTAGAGTTTTGAAAGATAAACCCTTGTCAAATATTGGCAAGGGGTTTTGCGATTTAAGCTTTCATTAATGGTCTGATATTTAGGCCAGATGCAAATGCTTAACTACCGCCTGTATTCCATGCTCTTCAATTGTGCCAGTGACAAAGTCCGCACGTTCTATTAGCTCGGGTTTCGCATCACCCATGGCCACTGCATAGCCGACCAAATCAAACATTTCTAAATCATTTAGCCCGTCACCAAACGCCATGCACTCGCTTGCGTCAATGCCAAAATGCTGACACACATCTAATATACCGCGCGCTTTTGAGGCATCGATGGGCAAGATATCGCCGACAATGTCATGCCAATGCACCAGTTTTAAGTCTTGCTCTGCAAAGTTTACTTCTTGCATTTTCTCATCTTGATTGTCAAAAAATACTGAACACTGATATACGGTATTAAATTGGCAATAATCAGGGTCGATGATGCTACAGCTCTTTATTTTATCGTGATATCTGTTTTGCCACTCATGTTCATCTGACCAGATAATGTGAGTGGCAGAGTCAAATTTATAGACTAAGCCATTTTGCTGACAGAGCTTAGTGATGGTGGCGGACTGCTCATTGGATAACGGGTAATCACTAATAACGCGCTGGT
>NZ_JBQSXN010000128.1:0-4862 GCF_052378235.1 Psychrobacter sp. AOP3-A1-26 | reverse complement strand
GCAATTACAGGGTTTATAGTAATGCTAGGCTTTTTCTTGGCGTTTATTGCTACGATGGGTCCACCTATTGCACCTCATATTTGGAATGGGGGTCTAGATGGCGGTATTAGAATAGGCACTATTGTTATCGGCTTGGGTTCATGTGCTGCTATATTGCTCTGGTTTTTCTGGACTCTATGTTGTGATATCTATCGCTTTATAATTTGTACCAAATAAACTCGGAGACTATTCTAGGTTTTACGTAAGTGGGGGTATAAGCTAGATAATTGTTACAGAGGATATGAGAATAACCAAGCAGGTGCTTTAACTAGTTCGGTACCCTAGTGAGGACTTGAATCTAAGGCTATAGGCTAATAGTATCAACGTTTTAACTGGTTGAAACAGTCACAGTGTACTTCATGGTGTACTTATCATACATATTCTAATCATGATCGGTGCGCTATACAGGCATCGAACTATCTGCTGTTTAAGCCCCTAATTAGCCTTGAAAATATAGCACGCTTACCAAACTACACTAAACGATTGTATAGAGATGATACTAGAATGGCATCATCTTAACTCTACATTATTAGTGAAGCAGATATGAAGAATAACCAGTATTGTTATCTTAAAAGAGCACATCATAACCGTATCATAAGTGCATTGGCTATCAGTAGTCTATTATTCGTGGTCAGTGGCTGTGACAGCACTATGAAAGAGTCTAAACCTACTGACAGCGTAGCCAATACCACATCAAATTCAGATAAATCATACTTACCAGATAAAGCTAAAAGCAACGCTGACGCTCAAGCAGATAGTCCGGTTGATTTTATTGCTGCTGATGATGACGCTTCTACTTCAGACGGCATCGAAAAAGTCATTACTGCCAACAATCAATTTGCCGTTGCTATGTATCAGCAGATAAATGGTCAACCTGACCAAGCAGATAAAAACGTATTTTTCTCGCCTTATAGCCTGTCTACGGCGATGGCCATGCTGTATGCCGCAGCGGAAGGGGAAACCAAAGAGCAAATTCAGAAAACTTTTTACTATCCCTCAATGGATGTTCTTAATCCTAATAGCGCCGCGCTCTATAATCAATTTAACAAACCCAATCCTGATTATAAACTTGCTACGGTCAACGATTTATGGATGGAACAAGGGTTAACACCTACTAAATCCTACGTAGATACGGTACAACGTTATTACGGGGGTCAAGTGACTAACCTTGATTTTGAAGATAATCCTGATCCTTCACGCCTCATTATTAATAAAAAAATCGCTCAGCATACCAACCAGCTGATCCCTGAATTACTGCCAAAAGGCAGTATTAAAAAAATTACGGTCGCCGTATTAACCAACGCCGTTTACTTTAAGGGCGATTGGAAAACGCCATTCAATATTCAAAGCACCAGTGAGCAGCCTTTTTATAACCATGTGGGTACAAGTCCTAATATAAAAATGATGCATACACAGGCGGATTTTGGTTATAGCGAGGACAAACAGGTGCAGGTCGTGCAATTGCCTTATAAGGGTGATGACTTATCTATGCTGGTGATATTACCAAAATCTAAAGACAAGACAGCCATGCAGCAGCTGGTGCGTGATTTAAGCGCTGATAAGATTAAAGAGTGGAATAAAGACTTAATTACGCAAGAAGTGAACCTTCACTTACCAAAGTTCAAGCTTAAAGAACGCTACGACATGAAAGATATGCTGTCAGATATGGGCATGCCCATTGCTTTTAATCAAGACAAGGCTACTTTCAAACTGTTTGATCAGCCTTTATCTACATGGATAGATGAGATCTATCATCAGGCGGTGGTCATCGTCGATGAAAAAGGCACCGAAGCAGCGGCAGCGACTGGCATTGTAGTATCTACTGAATCTGCCTCTGCTCCACCACCTGTTTTTAAAGCCGATCACCCGTTTCTTTTTATGATTAAAGACAATAAAACTGACGCAATACTATTTTTAGGTCAAGTGAATAAGCCTTAGTGGGAAACCACCTTAACTAGGGTATATCCTATTAAAAACTGGCTTATATGCCATAAGAGTAGTTTTTTTAATGGCTAAGTTTGTCTTTGTTTGAGATATATATCGTGCCAAGCTGATAATGAGCTTCTTCATTTCCTTGTTCATAGGCTTTCCAGTACCATTCACTCGCTTTAGCATGATTTACCTCTACTCCTTTGCCATAACGATACATTGAACCCAGTTTACTTTGTGAACTTGCGAGTCCTTGATTAGCAGATTTTTCATACCATTCAAACGCTTTGCTATAATCCTGACTTACGTCTTCACCCATGTCATACATCAAGCCAAGTCTATACTGTGCTTCAGCATTGCCTTGTTCGGCTAATCTGTTTAGTTTTATAAGCTCACTATCTTCTTCAGGTAATGTTTGAACTTGAGAATTTTGTTGATTCGTTGTGTTATGGATTTTGTAGCAACCTATAAGCAGTATGGGTGATAAGAAAATAACGCAAAAAGTGGTGGTTAACTTGGTTCTAGGAAAAATCATAGGTGCGGCTCAGTGATTAAAAATTGTCTATTAAGTATCTTATCAATAAAATACTTGGGGCTGTCCTAGATAAGTAAAATTATTTAGGACAGCCGTATGAGAAAAAGTAAATTAATTGGTATACCCCAAGGGAACCAGTTATTTAGCCCCTCAAACCTATTAACAGACTACTTAAAACAGACTGGTATAATGGAACCACTTATAACAGACTGTTTGAATAAAAAAGATGGTTACTAACCTCTTTTTAGCAAAATTCTATATAACTGTGGTCGCTCCCTCTCCCTTTGCTATCATAATCGCTCTCTAGCGCTCGTTTAAGCATCTTCTAGGCTCTAATTACCCATAAGTACCTAATAACTGTCTTAGCATGCCTAACAAGCCTATAAGACAGTTTAAGTAGCTGCTTAGCAAAACACTTCAACAAACTGAACTTTTACAGTCAATTTGAAATGACAGTTAACTGTAAGGTGCCACTAATCTTGAACCATTCCTAGCATGTGATAATTTCTGATCCTAAATTTATCAAAAAAATAAGCTTAGCAAATCTCTTAAATTGTCTTAAATTTTGCGTTTGGTAGCGGATTATTTAGATACATATTCTTAGGTTTTGGTGTTTTTAATGTTTTTAAAAGCTTTTAAGAGCTTTTACGTCCGCTGTAACCCTTGCCAGTCATAGCTATTAACCTCCATACCCTTACGTTTAGCGACCCATACCCTTACGTTTAGCGACCCATACCCTTACGTTTAGCGACCCATACCCTTACGTTTAGCGACCTTATAATTACAATGTATTTGAAGTTGTAATTTAATGATATTATAGTATTTATATCGACCGTCAACGAGCAAGTAAATAATGAGCAAGTTAGTGACTAAACATAATAAATTAATCAGCGCCAGTTACTCGCTTGGCGTACCTGAGCAGCGCATTATCTTCTTGGCCATTGTTGTAGCAAGGGAACAAGAGAAGTTGATTGATGCTAGAGGATTGCTACAAATCCATGCAAGCAGCTACCAAGAACAATTTAAGGTAGAAAAGCATTCAGCTTATAAAGCATTGAAAAGCGCGGCCAAAGGCTTATTTGACGCTCATTTTGAATATGATGATATTCACGAACAGACAGGTAAAGATGCCAATAATTTTATCAGATGGGTACAAAAGATAAGGTATATTAATGCGGCTGGAATGATTGAGTTACAGTTTACAGATGACGTTATACCATTGATAACGAGACTAACCGAGCAGTACACAGAATACGATCTAAAGCAGGTTAGTGAGTTGCAAAGCGAATATGCAATCAGGTTGTATGAGTTGATGATGCAATGGCAGTCTGTTGGTAAAACCAACCAGATAACGATTGATAACTTGCGTAAAAAACTAGGCGTTAAGCCTGAGCAATATAAGCAGATGTGTAATTTTAAAACGAGAGTACTAGATCATGCTGTCAAACAGATTAATGATTATACCGACATAACAGTCAAGTACGATCAGCATAAGACAGGTAAAACTATTACCGCCATATCATTTATATTTAAGAAAAAGCAGATACTTGACCCAGCTAAGAATAAAAAAAGAGATAGTGCCACTCCTGACTTGTTCCATAAAATGACTGATAGCCAAGTAAAAACATTCAGCGCCAAGCTTGCTGCCTTACCTGAACTTGGCAGTAATGCACCTATTGGTAAAAGTACTGCTGAGTTTGCCGCTATTATTGCTAATGATCTTGTAGACGAAAATAAGAAAGCCCAGTATATGCCCTATCTTGCAAAGTTAGGTTATCAACCTAAAAAGCATAAGACATAGCGATATTCTAAAATCACTAGATAATCAGTTTTTGCTTTTTTAGCACTACATATTTTCGTAGTGCTGGGGGTGTGGGGGCTTGCCCCTGCCGATGTTTTGATTTTATAAATGGTTGACCGATAGGGATAAACATTTGTGAAGTCGAAAACTCGCACTTAGTCAGTGGGACGCAACCATCTCACTTAGTCAGTGGGACGCAACCATCTGTCAAATAACTATATCATAAACTGTTGTTAGAGTCTGGCGAAGTTGCTATAGTTTGAAAGACTATAATTTTTATAATTTAAGGAAGAGTTATGAGCTTACTTGGTGGTAATGATTTAAAAGAACAGCAGAAGATTAATGCTCTTGAGCTTAAAATAAATAGAGAGAAACAGAAGTTAGATAAGAAGCTAACACGGCAAAAAATATTACTTGGTGCTTTTTTGGTAGATGCTTTAGAGAATAATTCAGTAGATGGTTTGAAAGAATATACGGCTGACAATCTATTGAATTTCCTGACCAGACAGACGGATAAGGATTTAATGGCAGATTTGGTAAAGGAACTTAAAGCAATTA
>NZ_JBQSXN010000127.1:0-4950 GCF_052378235.1 Psychrobacter sp. AOP3-A1-26 | reverse complement strand
TGGGGAAGCATAGTCTTATTGATAACAAAGAAAATATTTTTTTATGCCTACCTTACGACGATATCATGCTTCCACAAGAAGGTTTGGCCCTAGTATTCAACATTGATTCTGATAAATTGTATAATTCCGACGACGATGATTGTGAAAGTTTTGGCTTTATTGATGAAAAAGGCAAGCTTGTTATTCCTATGATTTACAGTTGTGGTGATGATTTCTCTGGTGGTTTAGCCGTTGTCAAAAAAAATGGTAAATGGGGCTTTATTGATTCATTAGGGAAAACAATCATAGCCTTTAAGTATGAAGATGCTATGAGCTTTGAAGAGGATTTAGCCGCTGTGCAATTAGAGGGCAAATGGGGCTTTATTGATAAACAAGGACAGATGATAATTGAGCCTAAGTATCAAGAAGCTAATAGCTTCAACTTAGGGTTGGCAGCAGTGAAACAAGATGGTAAGTGGGGTTATATTGATAAAAACGAGAAATTTATCGTATCCAATGATTTTGATTGGATAAATATATTTAAAGAAGGTTTGGCCGCTGTAGAAAGTAATGGTAAGTATGGTTATATTGACGTATTAGGCAATATCGTCATTCCTTTGATTTACGACTATGCTGATGAGTTCAGCGATGGCTTAGCTGGAGTGATGCAAAAAGATACGCGTGGTTTTATAGACAAGTCAGGTAATATAATTGTCCCTTTAAATTATGATTTCGTCGGGGATTTTAGCAACGGAGTCGTTTCTGTGACTTACCAGGATGAAGAAATTTGGTTCGATAAACAAGGTAGTCAGGTCGAAAACCCTAACCAACAAACCATAGATAAAATCCTATTATCTGAGAGTTAATCAATGGTAATTAAATGAAGGTTAGTAGTAATAGTAATAAATGCTATGTATTACTATTACTTAACCCTCTAAAACCCTAAAAACCCACCACAATATCAGGTAGAATAGCCGCCTGTTTTTGCTAAGTTTACTGATTCTTCATGCGTCTAAAATCTCTCAAGCTGGCAGGCTTTAAATCCTTTGCCAATCCTACGACTTTTACCTTTCGACATGGCATTACCGCCATTGTCGGACCGAACGGCTGTGGCAAATCTAACGTTATTGATGCCATTCGCTGGGTGCTGGGCGAAACCTCTGCTAAGCAATTACGCGGCGGGGCGATGAGTGATGTCATCTTCGCTGGTACGCAAGATAAAACGGCCAAAAGTGTCGCTAGTGTCGAGCTAACTTTTGAGCATACCCAAGATGAGCAGACGGGTATTCGCCACGAGTTCAATCTCTATCAAGAGCTATCCGTCCGTCGTCAGGTAAATAAAGAGGGGCGCTCAGATTACTTTATCAATGGTACCCGCTGTCGTCGCCGTGATGTCGTCGATGTATTCTTGGGCACTGGCCTTGGTGCACGCAGTTATGCAGTCATCGAGCAGGGCATGATTGGGCGAATTGTAGATTCCAATCCGATGCAGCTGCGAGAGTTTATCGAAGAAGCAGCGGGAGTGTCGCGCTATCAAGCGCGCCGTGAAGAAACCCAAAAGAAGCTTGAGAAAACTCAAGATAATTTAGCACGTCTGCATGATATGCAAAGCGAATTGGTCAGCCAACAAAGGCGACTGTCCAAGCAAGCAGCCAGCGCTAAACGTTATGAAGCGTTAGCGCTAACACTGGCTGATATCAAGCAACAGCTTTCCATTCAGCAGTTATATCAAGCCAAACATAACCAGCAGCAGCAAAAATTAGCCCATGAGCGTATCGCCGCCGAAGTCGCCACCCTGCAAGCGAGTTACGAGACGCTAAAAACTCAGCAAGATAAGTTGGCTGCCCACATCAATCAAGAGCAATGGCTCAAAGACGATGCCCAAAGTAGCCATTATCAGCAGCAATTAAGCTATCAACAAGCAGAGCATCAACTAAGTGACGCAAAGTCCCAGCTGCACGCCATCGAGCAGCAGCTTGCGAGCTTATATCAGCAGCGCGAGCAAGCAAGCAAAGAGATTGAGCGCTTAAAGGCTGAGCAGATTGAGCAGCAAGAGTCATTAGCAGCTTTGCGTCCACAGCTTAGCGAGTTAGGCGGTAAACGTGAGACGTATAAAGGCAATGAGCAACCATTGCAGCGTGCCTACCATGACGCGCAAAACCAGTTGTCGCGTTTACAAGATAAGGCTCGCTCGCTCGAGCAACAGCAAGCCATTAATCATCAAGCCCAAAAACGTCAGCAGCAAAGCCAGGAGAAATGGCAACGTCGCCAGCAAAATTGGCAGGATTTGTGGCAGCAATTACAACAATCACTATCACCTATTGATACTAATAATGGTACTGATGGGCGCGAAAAAATTGATGCGAACCATTTACAGCAGACCTTAGAGACGCAGGTTGCTGAGCTGAATAAGCAATTGCAGCAGATTGAGCGCCAACAAGACAGCATCGATGAGCGATTAGCAGAGCTACAACCGCAAGCCCATGATTTGCAGCAGCGTTTGAATACGCAGCAGCGCGAATTAAATGAGTCTGAAAAACGCCACGCCGTATTGGCAAGTGAATACGATACTCTGCACCAGATATTGCATCTGAAGCCGACGCCAAAACCTCAACAGCCTATTAATGGGCAAACTGAATTAGAAAGAAATGCTGCCAATAACGCTCACGACTTGGCTGTTGCAACTTTACGTGAACAGATTGAGTTAAGCGCAAAAGGACGTGAGCACGCAGCACTACTCGATAGCGTATTGGCGTTATGGTTAGATAGCCATGTGCTAATCTCAAATCAAACCCATCAACTAAGCGTTAATAACGCGCGTGCTGACTCTGAGAAAACGCACAGCTTATGGCAGGTGCTTGAGCCTGACTTAACCGACTTGTTTATTTATCAGACAGCGCAAAACCAGATTGTACAAAAGAAGCACACTAATACAGAAGGTAAGTCATCAATAACAAATGGTTATAGCTTATTGTTATCTGCTAAACAAAATTACGTGAATGCAGAGCTGTTTATTGGTGATTTACCAGATAACTTGGTTGATAAAGTTCTGCCTTTAACAGAGCTGATTACGCTACCAACGTTAGTGCTTTGGCAGCAGTGCTATTTATATATCGCCCAACCTGAGGCGATCAGTCAACAGTCTCACAATGAGCTTGCCGAAATATTAAAAGTATTGCCATCATCAGCTATTTTGCTCACAACTGATGGTTGGCTTATCAGTCGTCAAGGTACAATCAATTTAAGCAAGTTTGCTGGCGCGCAAAATGGTCAAAATGATAGCAGTAGTCAGTTTTTGACCCAGCGTTTACAGCAGCGTACGCGTCTACAAGCGCTAGAAGAATTGCTTGATGACATTGAATTAAAAATACAACACCAACAAAAAGCCATTACTAAAAATCAGCATGACTATGATGCGCTGACGGTCAATGTAGAAGAAACCCGCGCTCAAGCGCAGCAACTAACCCGCGATAAGCATCAATACCAGCAGCAACTTACTACTCAGCGCGCTAACGTTGAACGCCTGCAAGCAGATAGCCAGCGTCTAAATACTGATAAAGAAGCCCTTGAACAAGAGCAGCAAGAACTGGCACAAGAGCTACAGACACTTAATGATGAACAGCAGCATATTCAAAGTGAGATCACCGCACTGACGCCAAAAATAGCGGATGCTCGTACGACAAGTCAGCAATTGCAAACTGAGCGTAGTGAGCTCGCTCGCACACGACAAGCGGATGATGACGCTTGGCAGGCATTACAACTGCGTATTCAGCAAAGTGACATTCGTCTTGAACACAGTGTCAGCAGTCTTGCGCGGGCAAGTACGCAATATGATAAGTCGCTCGAAAGCGAGCAGAGTTTACAGACAAAGTATGAGCAACAGCAAAATAAGCTGCCAGCACTACAAGCGGCATTACAAAGCGCACAAACCGCGCGCGATGAGCAGCAGACGTTATTGACGACGCGCGAGACCGCATTGAACGTGCTTAAACAAGATTATGCGCAGCAGCAGACGGAATTAGATACGCTGCAACAGTCATTGCAAACCCAGCAAAGCGAGCTTGCTCAGCATAGTACTGAGCTGGCATTAAGCGCCGCAAGGTTGGATGATGCCAGTAGCCATACGCAAGAAGCGCTAGATGCTTACTATAAGGTAAGTCATAAATATAAAGCGCAATCGGACATATCGCAGCAACCGCAACAAACCATGAATGTCTCAAACCTATTGGCTGATTTTATCGCGCATGATCGCCGTGTGCGTCCAGATAAAATCGCTGAGCTTGAGTCGGAGCGTAGCAAACTTGAGCAGCAATTAGGTAAAATTGGCGCGGTCAATCTGGCGGCAGTGGCAGAGTTGGCAGAAGTTAATGAGCGCTTAGAGCCACTAGCGCAGCAGACCACAGACATTGCCGCTAGTATGCAGACGTTGACCGAAGCGATTGCCTCGATTGATGAAACTACCAAGACGCTGTTTACGCAGACGCTCGATGCGGTCAATAATGAGCTTGCCAATTTATTTGCCAAGGTTTTTGGCGGTGGGCAAGCCAGTCTAACGCTCAGTACTGACGATATGCCAGATAATACCCCAAAAACGGAGCAGTGGCGGGCAGGACTGACCTTGATGGCACAACCAAAAGGCAAACGTAATAGTCGCCTCGCTGTACTGTCAGGCGGTGAAAAAACTCTAACCGCGCTGAGTTTGATTTTTGCGATATTTAAGCAGCATCCAGCCCCGTTTTGTGTGCTTGATGAAGTCGATGCACCGCTCGACGATGCCAATGTTGCGCGTTTTACCAGTTTGATTCATGAGTTGGCAGATGATTTGCAATTTATCTTTATCAGTCACAATAAATTGACGATGCAGATTGCTGATGAGCTTAAAGGCATCACCATGCCAAATGCGGGTATTTCTACTTTGGTTAGCGTCTCGCTTGATGAGGCGGCACGCTATATTACTGAATAGGATAAATA
>NZ_JBQSXN010000126.1:0-5198 GCF_052378235.1 Psychrobacter sp. AOP3-A1-26 | reverse complement strand
TGATGGCGCAGCCCAAACTCAGTACGAAAGCACTGATGATACTAGTGCAGAGTAAGTACAACCATATGACTAATTCAAATAGTAAAGAGACCTCTGTAGGTATATAGCAAATAGGCTAATTCATAGAAAGCCGCAATACACTAAGAGTCTCAAATGAACTAGCTAAACTAAAAAATGCAGCCTAATGGCTGCATTTTTTAGTTTAGCTAGCGACCCATACTCGGAGATCGTGACCTTGTAGGCGCTCTAACACGCTCAAGTTCTTGCTCTTTGGTTTTGATTACTTCTCGAACTTGTCCAGCAATGTGCTTAATTCCTTCAGCTCCGCTTGTATTGCCGTTTGCGATCCGGTTATTTTCGCTTGTGATTGCTCTATTTTGATCTGTTCGCTCACTAATTCGTTCAATCCGCTCTCCCACTTCACGGTATCGCTCTCTAGATAGTCGGGCGGTGTTATCGTGCTCTGATATATCTTCAACTGCTCTACGAGTTGAATCTGTACATTTCCTAAAGCCAATAACTCGCTTATCAATGATGCTTGCATTGTTACGTGCTCTTTCCGATATGCGACCCATCCATTGAACACGTTCGTTTGTTCTGTCATTGAAGTTTGCAACTGCTTGAACAACGTCGGTAAGCGTTCCAGCTCTTGTGTTTTCGTCTCTGCCAATTTGTTCAATGAGGCGGTCAATTCCGCTATATCTTGGTCTTTCTTGCGCAGCTGCTGCTCCATGTATCGCTGTTGGCCGTCTAGCATCTGCTCTTGGCGTTTGATCGTGTCCTGCTGTGCTTGTAGGGCTTGCTGCACCTGCTCTAATAGTCTCTTGTCCATGACTTACCTCTGCCCATAGTTGATGGGCTGCTGCTGTATCTGTGTCTGCGGTTTTTGAATGATGTAGGTTGGTTTTGAGAACTTTTTGACTGATACTGCCCCTATGATGATGCCTAGCACCAGTATCGTAAGTGCGACCAAACTGGCTACGATTGCCCATTTCTTCATTTCTGATCTGATGACCTGCGCTATCCTGTCCTCTCGCTGTTCTATCAGCTGCGCGATGTGCTGTGTGTAGCTCTCTATCATCGTCTCTGTCTGTTCTGCGAGTTGGTTTAAATCTTGGGTTAAATGGGCTTGGACGTTGCTCATATAGGTTTGTAGGGCGGTACTCATATCGGTTTGTTGCTTGGCTAACATCGCGAGCAGCTGCTCGTTGCTCAAGTCGAGGCTTTCCATGCCTTGTTTGATGATAATCTCGCTTTCTTTTAATTTCGCTGTCATAAAGCTGTTTAGCTGCGTCGTAACGTTCTGAACTTCTTGCTCGATAGTCTTCGCTTGCTGCTGTGACTGTGTTTTGAACTTCTGGGCTAAACTTAAAACTTCGCTCATATAATCCGCCTGTTAGCCTAATATTTCGTTTCGCTTTGGGGTCTGGGTTTTTGATGCTGATTGCTTTGTCTGTCTCTCGTGCAATCTCAAAGCCACCATCTTTTAGGGCTTGAATAACGTCGTCACGATTGGTTATAACGCCTTCAACCACCAATGCCTTTAGACCGTCAGTAATGGCTTGTCTTGCGTCTTTAATATCCCTTGGTAAGTTGTCACGCTGCGCCATGAGTCGCTTTTTGGCGGGATCATTGGGGTCGGTAAATCCATGCTCGATGTTCTGCATGTCCTTCCATGCGTTGACACGGCGTTTATCTACGTTATGAACATAGGGCTGAAACACACGCCCATGCTCTAAATCGACATTGGCAAAGACAAAGTTCAGCTCTAATCTGCCTTTGTCTCGATGCTCAATCCAGCTTACGCTGACTCTATCAACGTCTAGCCCTGCTCGAATGGTTTGCTCAAAGCCGTCCATCAGGGCGTTTTTTTGTTCTGCACTGACTTGGTTGGCGGTCTCGGTAAACGATAAGCAGCCACTGGTATATTTTTGCTTGAAGTCGAGGCTATCAATGAGCAAGGCTTGATTGTCTATGTCGCCCCTTAAAACTGTAGCACCAAGGCGTTTGCCGTCTGGCTGCTCTTTGTCTTTGAGCAGGTAGTCGAATACGCCTTTGCTGCCACCTGTTCCATTAGTGAAAAATTTAACGATCATCGGGCACGCTCGACGCTAGTGCTTTGTCTAGCGTGGTTTGCAAATCAAGCAAGGCGATCAATACAGCATTACCGACTTCTTGCCCTGTGTTGGTCTGCTTGGCTATTTGGTTGATGTTGATGCCAATGCGATTAATCGCTCGCACCAATTCGGGATCGGCACTATGGACAATTTTCTTGTGCTTGGGTTCGGGCGCAGCTATCGGTTGATCGAGCACCAATCCACGAACGTAGTTAGACATATCATGTCTGCCTGCACGCTTTTTAATGTCTAGAAGCTCATCATCAGACACTCTGATTTTTAGCCACTTTGTCCTTGCCATTTTAACCTCGGTCTAGCGGTTGGTTTTTACCACTCACGGCTTTTTGTGAGGGGTTGGGGTTAAGGGGTTTCCCCTTACCGGCATGCCTTGGGTCAATAGTAACGTAGTGGATATTGTGCCCACGGTATATGCTGGCTTATCTTAATAATAGCGATATTATGACTTGGCTGTATTATCTTTTGTGTAGGTACACATTATGGAATGTTTGAGTAAATTCTTATTCAAACATTCCATAATGTAATATCTCACTCTTTAGATTTAATACTATTCGAGAGTCCATATGATTTTTGCTGTTCCTGGAGATACAGTTACCCATGTTTCCCCTCGCTGAGATAGCCAAAAAATACGGAACTCATCTTGCCAAGCATCATCTTGGAACTTTAAAAAATGATTTCGTTGATGATCACCCGTATAGGTACATTTCTTCATTTCCCCTATAATACCTAGTTGCTTATCAATTTCCTTTTTCGTTTCCCTTATATCAGCAATCTCAACACAGATCACTTTCTCAAATCTATGTGCAGTATCAGGGGATAGATGGTTGCAAAAGGATAAGATTAAGCCATCTTCTTTGTAATAGCTACCATTAGTCAAATCAGGAACTTTAGTTACTGTAGTACTACCATCAGGATTATGGGTAATCACCTTGTTATTAGAAAGAGTAATATCCCTACCTGAGAGATCAAACCCATATTGTCGCAAACTAGGCAAAGGAACTTCACCTGTATGAATTAAATTTTCATCAGGAGTCATGACACCAACACGCTCATCGGAAAGATAATTACTAGCAGGTTTTATAGGTATCCTCCCACCGTTAACCCAAGCATCAGCCCACTGCTTCTCACCTAAATATAAATATGTTTTCAAAACGCATCTCCTAAGTATTCAATGTTAACAATAAGCACAACCCAACAATAAGAGTAAGCCAGTTTAAATAAAACATCACTAGCTAAAAAAGACCACGCACAACAGAGGAGTAAATAGCCTAAGCAGGGATAAAGTTAAAGAACACCCAAGCAATGAAACAATGCATGCTTCTAACAATCTTACATAGTACGAATCTTAGGAAACCTCAAAAAAGGCTGTTATCTGACTTAGGCTTATCTGCTGTCATATTTTTCCTGCTTTTTTATGCCTGTAATATGTACTTTGCGATATACCTAAAGCTACCCAAGGTTGTTTCGTACGTGCTGAAATAGCTACAGGCTTGCGTTTAGAAACTTTGCCACCTTTACTTCCCTTAAGTGCCTGACGATAGATAAACTCATTATAGTGATAGGCATCACGTTTCCAGCAGAATTTTGCAATACTTTTGGCAGTAGCTTTAATCTCTGAGTACTGCAACGGCTCTAAAAACATCATATTCACGCTTTGAGCATGTTTAAGCACGGAATGGTACCATTGCTCCCAAGTCTTTCCTCGATGCTCTCTAATCGCAGAATACGCCCAATGACGAACGGTATCGAATAGGGAACAGTTCCTACCAAGACCATATTCTTTCTCTTTGTTTGTTAAAGGTCTGAGATCAACAAAATCCGCTAGATAATTTAACTCATAGGCTTCTTTTGTCCATACTTCAGTACGCCAATGCTCGTGCATCGGGTTTTTGGTGATGAAGTTGGTATATCCGACGTCTGCTCTTGTCTCTCTGACCAACCCTGCTTGTATCTTAGCGAGATAGTCTAAAGCTTTACGGCTGCCATGCTCACTGGTACAAACAGGTGTTTTTAGCTCATAGACGATATGGGCATGTCCATTTTTAGGGTTTTGGCTTGTCCAGCGTGGCGGTGGTAGATATTCTTCTGCCCAACGCATTGCACCATGTTCATGGTCAATATCGAGGCAAATAAAATGGGTCATGCAAGGAGGGTTGTGCTGTATATACCGCATCTTGACGGCAGTTTGCCTAGGACGAACGACTAGATTACCTAAATCGTCAGTACAATAGGGTTTATGAGGGAGAGTTTCGTATATTTCAGGAAGTATTAACATCACGCACGCTTGTATTGGTGCGCCTGCTGATATAAAATGTCCATATCGAAAAGTGGGTTTTATATCTGCTGACACAGATTAAAATTCATCTAACCCCTGAAGCCTGCCAGCTTTGGGGGTTAGTCGTTTCTAGCACTTGAGTTTACGCTCTCATTCTTATTTCGTCAATTAGCAATTCCCTCGTAAAGTCATGCCATTTAAGGCTTACATTGCCCTGAGAAGTTGTACCTACGTCCTACTATAATATTGCTACTTGAATTTAAATAAGAATCACTTAGTACGTTCCCATTAAGCATCTGTGACAGATAATAATTTATAAAATCGCTAAACTGCTAATATTAAACATAAATTTAATGGCTATATTTCTGTTAGCCTAAATTAATTAGCTAGAAGCTGCTAAACAAGAATCCACTGGTAATTACTTAATATTACAAGAAGATTTTTAGTTGTTAGATTGGTAATTTATATACTACTGAACGATGAAGTTATTAATTGCTAACCTTGCGGTCGAAAATCATGATTAGCTTTATTAATTCATAATATTCTAAACTTTAGGAAATAGTTTCTAATAATATTGGAGTTCAAAAACAATATATAGAATATGTACACCAAGGATCTTAATTAATGAAAAATCTTACTCTGTCATTACTTGTTGGCGCGACACTTACTATTCCAAGTCTGGCAATGGCCGCCGAACCAATGAACACGGAAACCACGACTGCAGATACTACGCTTCAAACTCAGTACGAAAGCACTGACGATACAGCTCAAACCCAGTACGAAAGCAC
>NZ_JBQSXN010000125.1:0-5311 GCF_052378235.1 Psychrobacter sp. AOP3-A1-26 | reverse complement strand
CATCAAAAAATGTCTTTTATTGAGCCTATCAGTTTAATATGCTTTCATAATATTATTTTGCCTTACAGCCTACTTACCGATACAATCTATCGTCATATTACCTACTCAATGACATAGACTGTATCGCCATGAATAAGCAACAACTCGCCAGAAAAATATGGCAATCCGCCAATAAAATGCGCTCTAAAATTGAAGCAAATGAATATAAAGACTATATCATTGGCTTTGTGTTCTATAAGTTTTTATCGGATAAAGAGGAGCAGTTTTTAAGAGCGAATGATTTTACCGATCAAGACATTGCTAACTTAACTGAAGAAGATACTGAGACGGTAGACTTTATCAAAAACGGTATCGGCTACTTTATCGCTTATCCGCATCTATTTTCAACATGGATCGATAGGGGTAGTGATTTTGATATCTCTGATGTGCGCGATGCCTTGTCAGCATTTTCACGCAACATCAAACATAAAAAGGTATTTGAAGGTATTTTTGATACGCTACAAACTGGACTAAGTAAGCTTGGCGAAAATGCCAAATCACAGAGTAATGCCGCCAGTAGCCTTATCTATTTGATTAAAGATATACCAATGGAAGGCAAACAGGACTACGATGTGCTCGGCTTTATCTATGAGTATTTGTTAGGGATGTTTGCGGCCAATGCAGGTAAAAAGGCGGGTGAGTTTTATACACCGCATGAAGTATCACTACTCATGTCTGAAATTATGGCGTACCACTTAAAAGATCGTGAGAAGATCGAAATTTATGACCCAACCAGCGGCTCAGGCTCACTACTGATTAATATCGGTCAATCTGTAGCTGGTCATATTGACGATAAGAACAACATCAAATACTACGCTCAAGAGCTGAAGCAAAATACCTATAACCTTACTCGTATGAATCTCATCATGCGTGGGGTGTTACCTGCCAATATCGTCACCCGTAATGCCGATACGCTAGAGGATGACTGGCCATACTTTGACGAGACTGACCCTGTGAATAGTTATCAGCCGTTATACGTCGATGCTGTGGTATCTAACCCGCCTTACTCACAAGAGTGGCAACCCAAGAATAAAGAGTCTGATCCACGCTATGCGCGCTTTGGACTTGCACCAAAGGGCAAGGCAGATTTTGCTTTTTTATTGCATGACTTATATCACTTAAAGCCTGATGGCATCATGACCATTGTACTTCCACATGGCGTACTGTTCCGTGGTGGTGATGAAGAGACCATTCGCAAAAACCTGATTGAGCATAATCATATCGATGCCATTATCGGACTGCCTGCCAATATCTTTTTTGGTACAGGCATCCCAACTATCATCATAGTGCTAAAACAAAAACGATCCAATACAGATATCTTAATCGTTGATGCCTCAAAAGGCTTCATCAAAGCGGGTAAAGACAACCAGCTACGGGCGTCCGACATCAAGAAAATAACGGACGCGGTCATCAACCGTGAGAATATCGACAAGTACGCGCGTGTAGTCAGTCAAGATGAGATTCGAAAACAAAACTATAATCTCAACATACCGCGCTATGTGGACTCATCCGACGATGCGCAGACGTGGGACATATATGCCACTATGCTTGGCGGTATTCCCCAGCATGAGATTGACCAACAGCAGCGCTACTGGCAAGCGTACCCTAGCTTGCGAGAGACCTTGTTTACGCAAATAAAGGATATGCCTTACTATCAATTGACAACAACGGACATCGAACAGCGCATTTATCAAAACCAAGATGTTAAGGCATTCTTTGAGCGCTATCGAGCATCCTTTGCCACTCTTTCTGACTATCTGTATCAGCAGCTGATTGATCATGCCATAACGCTGAAAATCTCTAAACAAGAAAATATATTGGCAAATGATATATTCACGCGCTTGCAAGGGTTTGAGCTGATTGATAAATACACCGCTTATCAGTCACTTGATGACTTATGGCAACCTATCATGATAGATCTTGAAATTATTCAGACCGAAGGCTTTGCTGCTACCAAAAAAGTTGTGCCAAACATGGTCACAAAAAAGGTAAAAGGCAAAGAGCAAGAAGTACAAGAAGGCTGGGTCGGGCATATCTTGCCATTTGATTTAGTACAACGACAGCTACTTAGCGATGAATTACAGCAATTGCAAGATAAAGAAAGCCGCTTGAGCGTGGTGAGCGGTGAGCTTGATGCGCTCATCGATGAGCTGGATGAAGAGCAAAAAGAGAACCTACTCAATGACAGCGGTAGCAGCTTCTCAAGCAGTGACGTTAATAAAGCGCTTGATACAGCCTATGCAGATATCGAAACACCTGAGATTACGGCATTAAATGACTACCTAGACTTTTTGGAAACCAAACCAAAAAAGCCTGCTAAGCTTGATTATGTGGCGTCTGAGTCTAACGTAAACTGGAATAATATCGAGGCTAATAAAGGCGGCGATTATGGGAAGTCTAAAGTCAGTGCCTATATCAAGACTTTACAAGCCACGCATGAGTTTGTAGAAGACAGCGATGAAGCAACACTGGTACAGATCAGCGATTTATTAGAGGAAGAAAAAACGCTCAAGCTTGAGATTAAAGTGGACAGCGAGGCCTTGCATCAAAAAACCAAAGAAACCATCGAGGCGCTGGACGATGCTACCGTGAATGACTTACTTAAGCATAAGTGGATCGTACCGCTCGACCAAGCCATGATGCAGCTGGCAGACGATGTGGTCAGTGAGCTAACGCTTCAGACGCAAGCGCTTGCTGATAAGTACGCCGATACTTATATGGATACCACAAAGCAGCTAGAAAACTCTGAAAATGAGCTGGCAGGTA
Organism: Psychrobacter sp. AOP3-A1-26; assembly: GCF_052378235.1. Taxonomy (NCBI): domain Bacteria; kingdom Pseudomonadati; phylum Pseudomonadota; class Gammaproteobacteria; order Moraxellales; family Moraxellaceae; genus Psychrobacter; species Psychrobacter sp. AOP3-A1-26. The sequence continues at coordinate 2,506 of NZ_JBQSXN010000125.1, read as the reverse complement.
TGATTGATCAGTTGACAGGTGATACTTTTGATATGGCCGGATTGCAAGCGTTACAGGCATTATTAAAGCATTAAAATAACGTGACCTATAAAGTGATGATGCTTTTATATGCGTAAAAAATTAGGAAATTTACGCATGTTATGCAAATATGGGTAAAAAAAGCATTTATTTATGCATATCTGTATAACATGTATAAAAAGTCCAGAAAATTACGCATATTCTAAGAGGTGTATATGACAACGTATGAAATCAAAGAGCTGCCCTTTGATAACATGGAATCGCTAGAAACTAGAGCGGTACTTAAAAAATTATCATCAGCCCATCGCTACTTAGCAGAACTCAAAGGTGTGGTTTCGTCCATTCCTAATGAAGCGATACTAATAAACACACTGGTTCTACAAGAAGCTAAAAACAGTTCTGAGATTGAGAATATAGTAACCACTCATGATGAGCTATTTAAGGCTGAGCTGTCTGTGGTGGATCAAAACCTTGCGACAAAAGAGGTGCAGAATTATAACCAGGCACTAAAATCAAGCTTTGCGGTTATCAGAAAAAATCAAATCATTCGCTTAAGTGATATTTTGACTATTCAAGAAGAACTTGAAAAGAACGTCGCAGGCTTTCGCAAGCTGCCAGGCACCACGCTACAGAATAATCGTGGTCAAGTCGTTTATACGCCGCCGCAGCACTCTGATGACGTCAAAAGACTTATGGATAATCTTGTCACTTTTACCAACGAGAATGAAGCTTGTGACCTTGACCCTTTGGTTAAGATGGCAATTATTCATCATCAATTTGAGAGCATCCATCCGTTTTATGATGGTAATGGTCGTACAGGACGCATCATTAATATTCTCTATCTGATTACTCAAGGCCTACTAGATTTGCCCGTACTCTATCTGAGTAATTATCTTATCCAAAACAAAGCCGATTATTATCGTTATCTGCAAGAGGTAAGAGATACAGGCGAGTGGGAGGGGTGGATATTATTTATGCTCGATAGCGTAGAAGAAACAGCTATCTCGACTATTGCGCTTATCAAAGAGATGAAAAAACTAATGCAGTTCTATAAACATACGATCCGAGAGCAAAAACCCAAAATCTATCGCCAAGAGCTATTGAATAATTTGTTTAATCATCCTTATACCAAGATAGAGTTTGTCCAAAACGATTTGGATGTAACGCGTAAGACGGCGACCAAGTATCTTGATGAGCTAACAGAAATCGGACTTTTACAAAAAGAGAAGATTGGTAGAACCTCTTATTATATCAATATTGCGTTATATCAGCTTTTTATGAATCGAGTGTAATATGAGTATAAAACAACGAACACCACAAATTCGCTTTACAGGTTTTAGTGAGGATTGGACTTTGCGAACTATGGAGGACTTCGGGTCGTCAGTAGGTGGAACGTCTCTAGAAAGTGAGTTTGCAAAAACTGGTAAATATAAGGTAATAAGTATTGGCTCGTACTCGAAAAACAGTACATACACGGATCAAGGTATCCGAGCATCAGAAAATGAAAAAACCAAAAAAAAGGTTTTAAATAAAAATGATCTTGCTATGGTTTTGAATGATAAAACCTTAGCAGGTAATATCATAGGAAGAACTTTACTAATAGATGAAGATGAGAAATACGTGTTCAATCAAAGAACACAGCGACTGATATTAGATCAGCAAAAATATTACCCTAAATTTATGTATCAAATGCTAAATGCTGACAACATACGTGAAAAGATTGTAAAGTCCTCACAAGGGAATACACAGATTTATGTTAATTGGTCAGGCATTAAGCATTTAGAATATACATTACCGAATTCAATGCAAGAGCAAACCGCTATCGGTAACCTTTTTCAAAATATCGATCAAACCATTGCCCTACAGCGCCGTAAGCATGAGCAAACGCAAACGCTTAAAAAGTCACTGCTCAGTAAAATGTTTCCACAAAAAGAACAAAGGCAGCCTGAGATTCGTTTAGAAGGCTTTAGTGGGGATTGGGTAGAGATGACAATAGGCAGTATTTCTAATGTTTTTTCAGGAGGTACGCCTAGTGTTGGACACTCTGAATACTACGGAGGGAAAATTCCATTTATTCGTTCAGGAGAAGTTAGTAGTCATAAAACTGAGCTATTTATCACGGAAGAGGGATTGTTAAACTCTTCTGCTAAGCTAGTATCTAAAGGTGATGTTTTATATGCGTTGTATGGTGCTACGAGTGGCGAGGTTTCTATTAGCAAAATAAATGGGGCGATCAACCAAGCTATTCTAGCAATAATACCTTCTAAGGGCTACAACTCTGAGTTTATTGCTTACTGGTTAAGAATGAATAAGGGTAATATTGTAAACACTTATTTGCAAGGTGGACAAGGTAATTTGTCAGGAGGAATTATTAAAAGTTTATTGATAAAATTACCATCATTTAAAGAACAAACCGCCATCGGTCAATTCTTTAAACAACTTGACAACACGCTAAGCCTACAAGCCAAGCAGCTCAAAACCTTAGAGA
>NZ_JBQSXN010000124.1:0-5317 GCF_052378235.1 Psychrobacter sp. AOP3-A1-26 | reverse complement strand
ATAAATAATTAATAACTGGCAGCCACTGCTAGTGTTATAGTTAGGTCTGGAATATAAAGTCACGCAAGTATGTCAGACTAATGACAAACGATGACTATATGGTGACGACATTAAATAGCCATGCTAGACTATTGCCATTTATTCCCTCTTATGTATTCCCTTTTGTCATATATTAGGATGTATTTCTCATGACCGCTATTCAGTTTATATTGATCGCCATTGCCGCATTTATCGTGCTTGCAGGGTTGTTTATGGTCATTCGTAGCTTTCAGCGCCGCAAAACGGCCGAAGCTGCCGCGGTCAATTATGATAAAAACGGTATTCCCATCATACCGCGTCATGAGCGCAATATCGTCGATCAGCCAGACTTGGATGATACCGTCGCGGGCGAGACCAGCATTGCGCCTGATCGCAGTTATCTCAATGCAGTGGTTGAAGAAGAGCCTTTGACCCAGCCACATAGCACTGTCGATGCGCAGCTGACAGCGGGGCGCGATGGTATAAATAGTGAGGCAAGCGCTGATGATAGCCATATCAGTGATGAGGATTATGCACGCTGGCAACAAGAGCAACAGCACGCTGATAATGCTGAATTTGTAGAAGCCGCTGGACAAATGAATGTCGAGCAAGAGCCAGATGCGTTTTCAAGCTTAATGTCGGCAACCGACAGTCTGATGCCATCGATTGATACGGCAGAAGAGCCAAGCTTTGACAATAACAGCCCAATACTTGATCAGCATCTATCAGAGCCAGTGGATGAAGCGCAAAACAGCCCATTAATTAATGCCAAAGACAATATTAATATCACCATATTGCCGCACCAATACCGTGACCGTCCACACGCCGTTATTCGCGGTCGTGATTTGTTGGCGTTAATTGATAAATACGGTCTGCGCTATGGGGCGATGAATATGTTCCATCGCTATGAGCAAAAAGATGGTACAGGCATGCTATGGTTCAGCATGATGGGCATTACCGACAGTGGTATCGCACCCTTTGATCCGCATAGCGTGGCGACCAATACTTATAACGGCGTAGTGGTCTTCTTATCATTACCGCATCCACAAGCCGTGCGTAGCTTCGATAGTATGATGAGTATTGCCTATATGATGGCAAGCGATTTGGACGCTATCATGCTCGATGAAGAAAACGAACCAATCACCCCTGAATATAAACAACAGCTGCGTAATCAAGTTCGTGATTATGAAGGCTAGTTAATAGTAGTTCATTCATGGCTGATTGATATGACAGCCAGTAAAAAAGGCAAATAGCGATAACGTTATTTGCCTTTTTTAATTTTCGGCTTATCGGTTTTTCATCTATAGTTAAAATATTTTAAAAACGCTACGGTACTGCTTGTATATTTTTTTGCAGCCTCTGTCTGCGTAGGCACAGCAAGCAAGAAAAAATTATACAAGCAGTATGTGGTGTATAGATATTATTTTTCATTGATTATAACTATTTATATACGTCTGTTTATCTATAAAATGTTATCCGACCCTCCTGCAAACTTGTTATCATATCGGCATCTTGAACCGTAAAGACGCTGACTATGACTGATCCTATTTTACCGCTTACTTCCAAAGACATTAACACTGGCAAATCTGTAGAAAATGATGCTGCTATTGTCACCCAAATGCGCCTGCTTATTGATACTTTAAAGACGCATAATTACGCCTATTATGTGCTCGATAATCCCATCTTAGAGGACAGCGAGTACGATCAGTTACGGCGTTCCTTATTGGAGCTTGAAGGCGAGTATCCAGATTTAATACAACCTGATAGTCCGATTAATCAAGTGGGCGATACGCCGCTATCTGCCTTTACTCAAGTCATGCATGACGTACCGATGCTATCGCTTGGCAATGTCTTTGAATACGATGATTTGCGCGACTTTATGCGCCGCGTCAATGATCGTTTGAATGACGCGCAGAAAAACCCTGAATATGAGATGGAGCTAAAACTTGATGGTTTGGCGGTGTCACTCAAATATGCTTATGGCAAATTTGTACAAGCGGTAACACGAGGTGATGGGCAAGTAGGCGAAGACATCACCCAAAATGCCAAAACCATTCGTAATCTGCCGCTATGGCTAGCTGATGCTACTGATATCGAGCTGTTAGAAGTGCGCGGTGAAGTGCTGATGCCAAAGGCAGGCTTTGAGCGTCTCAATCGCTTAGCAGCAGAAAAAGAAGAAAAGACATTTGCTAACCCACGTAACGCTGCCGCTGGGAGTTTACGCCAACTCGATCCAAGTATAGCCGCTAGTCGACCATTGGCGTTTTATGCCTATTCAGTCAATCAAGGACTGCCCGAAAGTATAGAGACCCAATCGGCCGCATTGGCTTGGATTGGTGATATTGGTTTTACCGTTAGTGCTGTAAGAGTGGTACAAAACCCGCGTGAGGCGCAAGCCTATTATGAGTCAGTTATTGCGACGCGTAGCGACCTGCCATTTGAGATTGACGGCATGGTGATTAAGGTGAATAGACTTTCATTACAGCAGCAGCTTGGCTTCTTATCGCGTGAGCCGCGCTGGGCAACGGCGTATAAATTCCCTGCCGAAACCGTCATGACGCGTCTACATGCAATTGAGTGGCAAGTCGGACGTACTGGCGCGATTACCCCAGTTGGTAAGCTCGAGCCTGTCAAAGTTGGTGGCGTCACCGTCAGTAATGTCACCTTGCATAATTTTGGTGAGATTCAGCGCTTAGACGTGCGCGCAGGCGATATGGTTAGCGTTCACCGCGCCGGTGACGTCATACCCAAAGTCACCCGCGTTTGGACAGATCTGCGCCCAGAAGATTCAAAACCAGTTAAATTGCCATCGACCTGTCCAGTATGTGACTCGCCTGTAGTATTGCCTGAAGATGAAGCGTTGGCACGTTGTACTGGCGGATTGTTTTGTCCCGCGCAGCAGCAAGAGGCACTGATTCACTTTGTCTCGCGTCGGGCGATGGATATCGATGGCTTAGGCGCGAGTTGGCTGATTAGCTTTTTTGAGCATGGCTTAATTAAAACCGTCGCTGATATTTATCAGTTGCACAACCATCAAGACGAGATGATTACTTATGAGAAGCTGGGCGAAAAATCGGTAAAAAATATCATCAGCGCAATCGAAGCCAGCAAATATACGACACTGGCGCGCTTTATCTATGCACTTGGTATTCGTGGCGTTGGTGAAACCACTGCGCAGAATTTGGCACAGCAATTTGGCGACCTTGACAGTCTAATGGCAGCAGATATCGAAAAACTGTTACTCACGCCAGACGTGGGCGCTATTACTGCTGAGCTTGCCTATAAGTTCTTCCGCGCACCGCACAATATAGAAGTCATCACCGCATTACGTGAAGCTGGCGTGCATTGGGATAAGGTCGAGCAAGTGGTGTCAGAGGGGTTGCCGCTCGATGGGCAAACGTGGGTTATTACTGGCGCGCTCGATAGCATGGCACGCGATGAAGCCAAAGCCAAGCTTCAAGCGCTCGGTGCCAAAGTATCCGGAAGCATCTCAGCAAAAACTACCGCGCTATTGGCAGGTGATAAGGCTGGCTCGAAGATGGCGAAGGCGGAGAAATTAGGGGTGAAAGTGGTGGGTGAGGATGAGTTTCTGGCGTTGGTTGGGGAGTAGGGCAAGTCCTTGCCATTAAAAGAGCAAAGAGACAGAAAAGAAAAAGCATGGCCTCAGCATCGCTTGCTTTAATGGTAGGCAAATATGCGGGTCATGAGCCGTCTTTTTTTAATGGCTCACTCGGCGCTCGCGTACAGCCAGTAGGGTGCGCCTAGCGCACCATCAAATATAGCTCACTCTAATTTATCAATAAAACTCGATGAGAATTCGAGACCATCATCCCCCCAATCTGCTAAATAGTCACCTTGCCTCACATAACGATGAAAGCTTGAATACGGCCAATCTACTACCTTTTTGACTAACCCATGCTTAACAGGGTTATAGTGCAGATAATCTATATGTCTTATAAAGTCTGCTTCGTTCTTTATTTCATGCTCGTAAAACCGACGTTGCCAAATGCCTCTTTCATGTCTCTTAACTTTTGAAGGGCTTAATTCATTTATTGGTAAGTGGTATTGTGGGCAAGCTTGGGTGGTTAAGCGCTTTATCTGTGACCAACGCATACTATAGTCAGCATCGTTTTCAGGCAGTCTCCAAATACAGTGCAGATGGTCGGGCAATTGTACCCATGCAATAATTTCAAAGGAATATTGTTGTTGAACTTGTTTTATACTTTTTTTAAAGGCTTGCAGGAAGTCATCTTCACACAGTATTTTTCTTCGGTTGTATGAAACCAAAGTAAAAAAGTAGGTAGCACCTTTCGTGTATGAACGAATGTATCGTGGCATCTGTATTTACCGTATGAGCCTTTATGTCTTATAGTTATGCGGGATAGATTCTATAGCTTACAGGTTTTTTAATCTTATCAGTGCGCAAGGCGCACCCTACAGTTTAGAGTTTCTTGGTAGAGTATGCGCAAAAACATACGCTATTAATCTCTACTCCGCCATCTCACCATACCCCTTCGCATCACCTTTCTTACCATCTGGCTGAATCACGATAGGTAATACCAATCCTTTTGCAAATTCTCCAGCCAATACATAATCATAATTACTGGCTTTAACCTCAGGCGTGGTATGAATAATAAGTGTCATATGGTCATCGTCAGTCAGCTCATGTGAGACGTAATTTTCACTCAGCTGATCCAAGGCTTTTGATAGTGCTTCATTACTTGCCATACTCACGGTTAGATTATGCTGAGCCGTAGTATTATCAACTTTGAAGTATTCTGCATAGTCTTTTACATTTTGGCTATCGCGCGCAAAAGGGTAGTCGTAGTTAGTGAGTTCGGCTGGTTTCTCACTGCTGTCCATGGCAGACCAATCAATCGCGTTTTCGGCTTTCGTTGATGAATCCGGTGTCGTTAGGGCTGAATCAGAGGACGAAGTAGTTGTTTCAGCAGTATCAGCACTGTTGTCGCACCCTGACAGCGCCCACATACTGGCACTAGCGACAATCATCATATTTATTAAGCGCTTCATTATTGAGTCATCCTTTTTATTGTTCAGCATCAAGCATTTTTATAGACGGGCTATTTTGACAGCTTTCTATACGCTTCTCTAGTTATATGCAGAAAAGGGCTGATTCTTATGTTAGGAAGTCAGCTAAGAAGGCGCGTTATTTATAGTCAGTGAGAAGTAATATCGCTATATCACGTACTGCTGGTACCGTTTTTTTCTGGCTTGCTGTGCCTACGCAGACAGAGGCTGCAAAAAAACTATACCAGCAGTATCGTAGCGTTTTTTAAAG
>NZ_JBQSXN010000123.1:0-5409 GCF_052378235.1 Psychrobacter sp. AOP3-A1-26 | reverse complement strand
TAGTCTCTGTCAGTACCTTAGCTGAATTCTATACAGCCCCTAGGTTAAGGGTAAATACCGAGGCTTTAGATTGCTAATAACGAGGTCACTAATAACAAGATTACCAATAACAAGATTACCAATAACGAGGATAGTGTCTGCCGCGACCGATATTATTATAAATGAGTGCCACCATCACCAAGGCCAGCGCACCTATCAGCGTAGGGGTAACTAAAAAATGCCATTTGACCCCACCAAGCATGACGATTAATGGATTAGAGCCAGCAGGTGGATGCGGCACGCGAAGCAATAACATGAGCGCGATAGACGTACCGACCGCGAGTGCCAGACTCCACCACTCAATCCCAAATAAAGTCAAAAATGATAGACCCGTAAAAGTGGTGATAAAATGACCGCCGACGATGTTTCTAGGCTGGGCAAATGGGCTTTCTGGATAGGCGAAAATAAGCAAGCAACTGGCCCCAAATGAGCCCAAAACCATGGCGACATTTTGCCAGTTACCCAGTAGGGCGAGTATGGCAGTAGCAAAGGTACCGCCTACCCAAGCAAGGGCGATAATGAATAATGGCAATCTTTGCGGGCAATCATCGATTTTGCCTTGCATTTTATTCAATGAAAAAATCTTATCCACAAACTTATCCTAAATAATATATGAATGACAAAGTTGAAAAATTGATAATCAATATCAGTGTTTATGACGTGACTCGCTAATAGTTGATAACGAGGTTTAACAATGACGATTAATACTGATAAAAATATAAGGCAATAATAATGTTACTTCCCCCGCAGTCTGTAAGATTTGATGAATTGTCAGTCGCTGTACCCACTTTTATTCGTTACCCTACGCTCAGAAAGCTGGCTGAACGAGTACAGCGTGAGACCTTAAATACCATGAGCAGTCCAGTGAACAGTGCGCTTCATACTAGGTCTCCTCGTTTGAGTCTCTTAGACAGCTTGGCACAAACACCAGTTGCAGACGCCTCAGTATTGGTGGCTATCACCCATGAGCGCCATCCGAAGCTGCTATTAACACGCCGCGCCGCACATATGAACAGTCATGCTGGCGAGGTCTCCTGTGCTGGCGGTAAGTACGAAGTCGGCGATGGTAATAATGTCGTTACAGCCCTACGTGAAGCTTGCGAAGAGACCGCGCTCCCGCCCAATAAAGTCCAATTGCTCGGTCAACTGCCGATTCAAACCTCCAAAAGTGGCATGAGTGTCAGGCCTATTGTGGCGTTGATTGCTCCAGACTTAATCCTAGTGCCAGAACTTGGAGAAATCTCACGCATTTTTTGGGCAGATTTTGAAACCTTACTGACTCAGCCTACCGTCGAATACTCCATAGAATATACGTTGCAAGATGAGACGGCGACCATCCTCACACCCAGTTGGCAAGTGGATGGTGAGACGGTATGGGGTCTGACAGGACGAGTCATTGCCAGCTTGCTAGAAACTGGTTTTGATCGGCAGCTTGAATGGTATTACCGCATACAAGAATCACGGTTGTAGAGGTTGTTGTCTGAGCCTATAAATACTAAGAACCACTAGAAACCATAACCAATCACGTCTTTTGTGGATTTATTATAGTTATTGTAGACGTCATTGATAATGGTTTGATATATTCTATTTGGTAATAATAATATTCATTACCTAAATTATTTGGTTATGATTTATCTTTAATAGTTACTTCTTATCTATCTCCTTATTTATAATACTCATCGTTTTTCTTAAGCCACCAATTCATATTGTCTTGGCGTTTGGTGCGGAACGCTTCTAGCTTATCAGCAGCTCTGCTGTTGTGCTGGCGTGCAGTATCAAGCGCAAACAGAATCGGCACTGACGATAAGACGCCAAACCGTATTTTTGATTTTGGTAAGTTCAGCCCATCGCCAATATCGTCACCGACCAAGGTACGGGTCACGCTGGCATTGACCATCTCAACGAAGCGTCCACGGCGATTATCCTCACCCATGAGCTGACGCGGTAAATCGTGCAACGCTTTTGCCAATGGTTGTCCCATTTTAAAATCAAGTTGCTGGATCGATAAATAAGTATAGAGCCACTCCCAACAGGCCTCCTCATCTTTAGGCAAACGATCTAAGTCCACGCCCATCCAGTAACTGGCAAGATTCCAAAGGTGCAGAATGCCTTCGGCTTCCTCGGTACTAATACGAGCCCCAAGCAATCTTAATCCGCGCATAATCAACAACGAAAACTGTAAATGGGTCGCTATCATATCGGTTTGGTTGATAGGAATACCCCAGTAATCGGTGTTCCAGCTGCCATCAGGGTTATGGTGTTGATCGGCACTTTCTATCACACCTGTGGCAGCTTTTGCCTTACCTTTAAGTAGATTCTGGCGTACCAATGTGTGGATTTGACGTACTTTAATAGACTGCCGCCAGCCCTCAGAGCCGATGGCCAATACTTGCTCAATAGAATGGGGGTTATTGTTCGGAGTAGAGTGTAATGGTGGATGTTCAGAGACGGCCAAGATATAAGCATAAGTACGCATCAAGCGTGGTAGGGCATCGTGCATCAGTGCGCCAGTTTGAATCAACGGTAAGGATAATGCAGGGATACTGTAGCCTGCCATCAGGGCGACGTTACGCAACAGCCAAATGAGCATCAGCGGATAACGACGATAGGCGACGGCACCAATTTGGGCAAGTTTTGGGTCAAACCACTTAGGATGGTGGCTGAATTGCTCGGTTAATGCACTAAATGAGGAGTTATTTGCAAGGTTGGGGTCGAGCTGATAGTTACTATCATCGATAATAAATTGCTGTAAAGGTTTTGCAAAACGAATACTCTTAGCCGCTAGAGCATCAGTCAGCGGATCGCCTATGTCATAGCCTGCTACTATCTCATTTAGTAGGTTTTGCGAGATAACAAAATTTTTGGGCAATAAATACCGCTTAATCCGTTTTAAAACTTGTAAATCACTATGGTCGTCAATCGCGGTGGTGCGGCCATGACGCTGATAAGATGCTACTGACGGCTGTTTGCGGTTTAAGGTATTAGCAGTCTGTTTATTACTGATATTGATTGAATCCATATTTATCAAATGCCTTATTTTGAGGCCATTTCACAATGCCAGCACGCCCTAATATCTATTTAGCTGGTTTAAATAATCTAATTGTCTTTGTGTGGTATTGATACGGCGCTCGGCTTGGCGAAGCTCCTTGGCCAGCGACAATAATCGCTTGCGTGCTTCTTTTTCGTTAGCAAAACCCAGCATCTCACCAGACTCTAGCTTGTCGAACTCTTCTTGGTGTTCATTTAAAAGTCGCTCATCTTTGTCTAATTGACTCTCCAAGGTATAGTAATCAAGGCCGCGCTGGTTTGCTTGTTGCAGCGAGCTTACTAGGGCTACAGGACAGACATTATTTAGTTTACGACCACGGCGACCGATGTTATAGGCGCTATTGGTTGTACAGTACTGTTTGAGTCCTGACTGACGTCCGCGCTCCCACGCTCGATAGCCAGGAGCGACACCAGTCTTGGCGCAGGCTTTGGCATGTGAGGCTAGGCGGTCTGAATGATAACCTGCCACGCCGTCGTTGTAGCCAATAGCCTGCCAGTCGCCGAGCATACACTCTTGCTTAGAGAGAGTGGCACAGCCTGACAGTAAAAAAACGCCCCCAAGGATAGGTAGACTTAATGTCAGCCGCCTTACAAACCGTAGCATGTGTATCTCCTGTGGTGGTTCATTCAAATCAACAGTCGTCTAACTACAGTTGCCTTTTACCAAGGCGACTGTGATAAGCTCGTCATATCATTAAGACGGGCGGGTTAAATCGACTGATGTACCGCTGATACTGTCTTTTAAACTAAACTTAAGCATAGTATAACCGGCGATACCAGATACGATAGAGCCCATGGTGATACCCAAACGCTCATCGAATAATGGCGTTGCACCGCCAAAGGCCAGACCTCCGATGAACAAACTCATCGTAAAGCCCACACCGCACAATAATGCCGCACCGTAGATTTGCTTAAAGTTCATACCTCTTGGCATGGTAGAAAAGCCCAGTTTAAAGATTACCCAGCACATAATCATCACGCCCATTTGTTTACCGATAAATAAACCGGCAGCAATACCAAGTGGTACGGAATGGAATAACTCAGCAAAGCCTGCACCTTTTAATGAGATGCCTGCATTGGCAAAGGCAAATAATGGCAAAATCCCATAAGAGACGGTGTTTTGTAGATCGTGCTCCAGCTCTTCAAGCGGCGAGTGCTCAGGATCGGTACGGTCAAATAAAGGGATAAACAATGCCAATACTACCCCTGCTAATGTCGCATGAATACCAGACTTTAGGACAGCAATCCACATAATCACACCAATGAGCAGATAAGGGGTGATACTGGTCACGTTACGGCGGTTGAGTAGATATAAAAACGGTAGGCATAAACCTGCGATAGCCAATGAACCGAGCGATAAGTCACTGGTATAAAATAAGGCAATGATGATAATAGCGCCAATATCATCAAAGATAGCAATAGATACCAAAAAGACCTTTAACGAGTTTGGTACGCGGTTGCCCAGTAAACTTAATATACCAAGGGCAAAGGCGATATCAGTCGCTGCTGGGATGGCCCAACCTTTCCAAAACTCAGGTTCACTGTAGTTAAAGAGGAGGTAAACAATGGCTGGCATAATCATGCCGCCGAGTGCCGCCCCCGCTGGCAAGATGATTTGCTTGACGTTGGACAGCTCGCCGATCAAGACTTCGCGCTTTAGCTCAAGCCCCACCAAAAAAAAGAAAATCGCCATTAGACCGTCATTGATCCAGTGGTGCGCGTCTTTGGCAATAGCGAACTCGCCGATTTGAATGGCTACGGGTGCGTTGATAAAGCCTTCGTACCACACATTGAGAGGGGAGTTGGCAATGATCATTGCAGCAACGGCAGCCAATGCTAGGACAATACCACCCGCTGCCTCAAATTCAAAAAATGCCTTAATCCTTCGTAGTGCCATATCATCCTCATTTGCTAAATACAATTTACTAAAAATGATTCACTAAAAGCAAATCAATAAGTCATTCAATAACTTCAAATATCCATACTCCCACTTTCGAGGGCGGCACAGATAGACCATAACAGTTTCTCATATTCTTATTCATATAAACAACAAAGAGTATAGGTGAAATAGGAGATGTTTTTACTTTGTACCTACAATAAAATAGCCGCCAGTCGTTGAGTATTTTTGATAAGACGGTGTTTTATGGTAAGTATCTAACCAGCTGTTAGACAAATCTAGCAGACTTTGTCACGTTTTTGGTTTTTTTTACGGTTTTATCTTTATAATGAGCGATATTTTGTACCTTAAATCACTTTTCTAGGGCGTTTGCTCATTTTTAGCCCAGTTCCCAAAGCCAACTTCTCAGGCTTTCTCTTTTTATT
>NZ_JBQSXN010000122.1:0-5418 GCF_052378235.1 Psychrobacter sp. AOP3-A1-26 | reverse complement strand
CATGGGATTATCCAGATGGCGAATTTGAAAATCACTATAAAACTCCACTTTATACTCTAAGGATATCTAATGGTAAACATACTAGAGCGTTTCAAGTAATAAGGTTCGGTCCAAGATATGTAAGAAGTGAGGGCTACTCAGTCGCTGGATTAGCAGATCAGCAAACGCACTCATTAACATGGTTTCCAGAATATAAACTGCATAGTACAGATACTGCTGAAAACGGTGCATGGATAGTATATGGGAACTTTCTAATTCATGATGGGCCTGATACAACTAACCCAAACATACCAGGTAGTAATATAGGAACAGCGGGTTGTCTAGAAGTCTTCGGGTACAATGGATTCTCTAGTTTTAACAAAGCTCTAAGAGAATTAGGTGGCGTTACCTCAAACAAAGATGTTGATGCAAAGATAATCTACCTTAAGGCAGTGCGCCCAGTAATTAGAGGTAGGACATTAGTTATTCCTTAATCTGAATAAACTACCAAATGCAAATGATTTTACGTTTTAAGATAAAGAGGTTTGTGATGAAAAAATTTATTTTTTTACTATGTTTTATACCCTTAGGTTGTTCAGTAGAAAGTAGTGCTGTTCAAGACACGCCAACGGTAATTGAAAATAAACCAACTGTCATCGAACGTAGTATTGATAAAAACTGCAACTCTAAGCCCTTTTTAGAGACTTATGAAAACTTTGTAGAATTGGGTATAAAATCCGCAAATCTAACAACAGGAAAAGCTAACATTACTTTTTCTAAACGTAAGACGCCTGAAATTGAGATAAAAAACAACCTTACCTCAGAGTTTGGATCGGCGTTCTTAAAAGATGCTTGTGCATTAGATGGAATAGTAATTAGTATAAGGGATGTAAGGGAAGGTTATCTTGGTGCATATCAAATTACTTTTAACTCTGAAAAAAATGCAAGTGAAGCAACTAAGTTTCTAAAAAACTTAGATACAGAACAACTTAATTTTTTTAAAGTTGCCACTATATTTGATTGGAAGCTGAACGATACTACCATTCTTATTACTTATAATGACCCAGGTGTAACTAAATATTATGAGCAAAACGTATCTGAGTTTTCTAAATAGTTTTGTGACCTTATAGATAACTTAAATTATTAGGTTTAGAGAAAACTATCAAGATTTTGACAAACTAAAACAAAGATAGGCTATGAAAAACTTAATATTAATATCATCAATTCTATTATTTGGATGCGGGGAAGCCGTACCTGTGAATGAAGGGCTAAGTGCTGATAGCTCTGAGATATTAGATAACTCAAATACTCGGGACTATAATGCACAAAATTCTCTAGGCAAAATACTAAATTCAGGTGATTCTAGGGAAGTAGTTTACTTAATTCATCCTACGAAAGAGATGCTAGTTTACTGTTATCACGATTTGGAATCTGAATGCTATATTGAAGGAATACATAATAGTCAGTTTTTTAAATACGACATTTCTCAAGTTGAAGGCCAAAACAAAGGCAAATTAACTGCTTCAGGAAATTCTATTGGTTCAGCTAAAACGACGCCAATGAAGTGGTTAACTGTAAATAATGAATATGCTCAGGTACTTATGACTTCAAAAATAATGTTGAACTCACAACAATATACCTTGCATGAGCCTCTTGTTATTTATTATAAAACTGGAATGATGGTTAGATAAGACATTTATGATTAAAAAAATATTTAGCAATTGGTTCTTTTTTAGTTCTATGCTTCTAACTACTGCCTGCCAATCAGAACAAGAGGCTATTATCTCCCCTCACGCCACTATTTCAGTCTCAGAAAGTCCAGAAACTTTTAAAAAAAATAATGAAGACATTAAACAGTATTGGAGTTTTGATGATAATCCGCTCAATATTGGCAGCTTAGGCGTTACTTTTTACGAAATTAACTTTCCATCTAACGATGGGACTGCTACCTTTAGCTACCCTAACGTTCCATCACTCACTGTTGACAATGTGGGTATGACCTCAGGCTTCTATATTCATGATAAACCTAAACGAGGCATACAGTCGGTTCGAATTGATTTCTTCATTCCTAACTCTCAAGGCAGCTATGGTGTTACGAAAAAAGATGCCTATGTCGCTGTGCAAAAACTGTTTAAACAGCTAGAAGGGCAAGGTTGGTTAGATGATCACCGCATTGATGACCCTCGTATATCTATTCAAGATAGCTACACTTACGGTACCAGCGAAAACGTTGCAGATAATTTTGTAAACTATCAATACCCTTTAACTTTTAATCAGTTTAAGCAGTTACCGAGCTTACAAACATGGAGTTTGCGACATAGTACTGATGTTTTTTTAGACATTCGAATGCAATATAACTTTGAAGAAGAAATCAATAACTACGTTTATATGATCAGCTTAGATTTTAGCTCTGAAGAAATTCATATCAACAGCTATATCAGTTATGACAATCCAGACGATACTTTGGAATCAGTCTTTACAAAGGCTTATCCAGACTTACCTACGTCTAGGTTATACGCTGAAACTCAAGCTTTAGAGATAGGCTTAGACGTTCAACAAGACCAACCCGACTATACCCTCCCCCTTGTATTAGAAAAAACAGGCATCGATACCAGCAAGTTTGTTTCTATTGACCCTTACAAAATTACTTACGATGAGTTTATTAAGCGCCAAAAGGCAGGCGAAGACATGACGCCTTATTATGAGAATCAAACCAAACCCAACAAACCCGAAATCACCAGTCAAGTAAAAGGGCGTTGCCCTGCCAATCAGCCCTGCCCTAAATCAGGCTACTGGTTCACGCAAGCAAAATCTGACAGTCGTGCTTACTTTAAAAAAGGCGACATCATGCCAGACTATCCTAATAATCAATGGGGTGAGGTGATTTGGCAGTTCGATGGTGAGCAAGGGTGATAAGATATTAACGAAAGCATAACAATAGCCCAAATGACTGGACCCCAGCACGTATGACTCAGTGGCAAATAAGCGACTGGACACATATTTGCGAGCGGCTCGCGCGTCAAGGACTGACGGCTTACTTACGCCATGAGCAAACGGACGAGCACAGTCCACCAAAGCTTATTATTACATCGCATAGTCCAAGCGATAGCGATGGTATCAGCTTAAATATTGGCGCACTGCGTTACCAACAAGTATTACATGATCGTGTCCATGCGCCCGTTCTAGCAATGAGTGAGCAGATTGTCACCCAACCAAATTCAGTAACGATGCAGCGCTTTAATAGCGCCAGCGTCGCACAGCCAACCCAGGCCGCTGACGTTGCGATGAGCAGTAATGCCGATGAAGAAAGCCATGCCAATAACCACACACTCACACTCACATTAGATACGCCCGCTGCTTTTGCGCCAGTAACCGATACTGAAACCATAGATGAAGCGGCTATCGTAGCAGACAGTCATCAAAGTCAGTATAGCGTCTATCATGCCCTTGCCCATGCTACTGACCTAAACGTTGCTGATACCTTTATTCTTGCTGATCACGGTGCACTCAATCAGCACTACCGCACTACCCATATCGTGCATCTAGCACGCAATAGTCTGGCACATGTGACAGGGCTAACCCAAAGCTCACGCCATCAACAGCGTCATGCGTCAAAATTAGAATCTGGCATTCATTTAACGCAGCTGCGCCTCATTACCGCTGATATCTCATGGGTTGGTCCTCTATATAGCAGACACGCCCTACCACCGATGACCGGTATTACAGATAGCCAAAGCGACACAGACAGTCGCAACCATTTGACCCCGACCAAAAACTACTTACTGGATAGTCCAGCCCAGTCTATCAGTCGATTAGAAGCACAAGCAGGCGCAAACTATGGGTCTCACTTCACCCATAGAGCAGATGATCAAACCCTGATGCAGTCTATCGGTGACGGCGAGCATCTGATCAATACGGGCAGTCTATTGTCATCGACTCGCCCCAGCCTATTTACTACTGACAACGAACAAGCGATTGAGAGTGGTTATCGCAACACCGACAACGGCCTATCAGAATGGGTCACTGACCACCGTACAAAACAAGCCTACTCACAGCTAAAAGTAGACAGTGCTGGGATATCCGCCAGCCTAAAAATGGGCATTATCAATCCATCAGATACCGCCAAACGTCAAGGAATCAATGCGGCTACTAACGCCCAAGTTAATATCAAATCAGGCGAAGCCCTCGTCCTCTCCACTCAGCCACAAACCCACGCACAATCTGGACAACATAACTACCAGCACCATACCCCGACTCTGACCCAAACTGCTCTTGGTGGTCAGCATCTAGCTGAGCGACTTACGCAACTGGCAACAGGGTTAGGGCGTAATGTAAATGGTCACAGCCAAATCAAAGCTCAATTAAAGAGCATCGCAGAAGAACAGCAAACCACTACTCATCAAACTAGCCCCTACACGCTGATCGATAGCGCAGCAGATATAAGTTATGTCAGTACCGATACGCTGATTCATAGAACTATGGGTGAGATGATTAGCACTACTCAGCAAGATATGAATATCAGTAGTGGCGATAGTCATAATCAGATTAGTAGTGAGTCGTTGAACATCATAGCTGATGGTCAATTTAGCATGACTAATGCTAAGGACAACATCACCCTCTCCGCCCATACAGGAAAACTGGAAGCCACAGCTAAGCAAGATGTGAATATCGCCTCTTCGACTAAAGAAGTTGAAGTGGTAGCGACGAATAAGATTATATTGACGGCTGGTGGAGCTAGTATCACTCTCGATGGCGCAAATATTACGATATCGGCTAAGCAGTTTACGGAGAAAGGTGGTAAGCATTCTAAGACTGGGGGTGGAGTTGATGGGCTGGGATTGGCGGGGCTGCCGAGTCTGATAGCTGGTGCGATGTTTAAAGCGCAATTTAAGTTTGCTGACGATGATGACATTCCTTATGCCAACACACCATATATTGCTATCAATGAGAATACGAAAGAGAGGTTTGAGGGTGTTACAGATATTGAGGGAAACACTGAAACTTTCTTTAGCTCGAATCCTGATGAGATTAAAGTACATTTAAAGAATAAAGACCCTTGGGGATCTATTGAACTTTATAAAGTTCAATTTAAGTTTACTGATGATGATGGCATCCCTTACAGTAATGTTCATTATCGTGCAATATCTGAAGTGAAAGAGTTGGTCTACCTTGGAATTACTAACTCCGAAGGTGAAACTGAAGAATTAGTGTCATCTATTGAAGAAGACTTTAATGTGCATCTTTATCTATCAACGAATGGAGATTATTAGTTATGCAATTTCCCCCAAAAAAATCAACTGGTAAAACAACTGTAGATGGCAATAATATAGATGTAAAGTTATCTAGAAGAAACTCAAACTTAAAGGCTTGTCCTATTATCAATAATTTAGTGTTTAGTGATATAAGTTTAAAATGGTTAGATAGCATAGATTCTCGTAT
>NZ_JBQSXN010000121.1:0-5578 GCF_052378235.1 Psychrobacter sp. AOP3-A1-26 | reverse complement strand
GAATAGAGAGCTGACGATGACCTACTCTCACATGGCCGGAGCCACACTACCATTGGCGCGATGATGTTTCACTTCTGAGTTCGGTAAGGGATCAGGTGGTGCCATCATGCTATTGTCGTCAGCAAAGGGGGTTAGATATGAGTCTGTTTGGGTGACTTATCATCCTACTTGAGAAGAATCAAGGTTATAGGTGATATCGAAATAATTGGCTGTCTTGATACAAAACCACTTGGGTGTTGTATGGTCAAGCCAAACGAGCAATTAGTACAGGTTAGCTACACACATCGCTGTGCTTCCACACCCTGCCTATCAACGTCCTAGTCTTGAACGGCTCTTTAGGGAAATCTAATCTTGAGGTGGGCTTCCCGCTTAGATGCTTTCAGCGGTTATCCCATCCGAACGTAGCTACCGGGCAATGCCATTGGCATGACAACCCGAACACCAGCGGTTCGTCCACTCTGGTCCTCTCGTACTAGGAGCAGATCCTCTCAAATTTCCAACGCCCACGGTAGATAGGGACCGAACTGTCTCACGACGTTCTAAACCCAGCTCGCGTACCTCTTTAAATGGCGAACAGCCATACCCTTAGGACCTGCTTCAGCCCTAGGATGAGATGAGCCGACATCGAGGTGCCAAACACCGCCGTCGATATGAACTCTTGGGCGGTATCAGCCTGTTATCCCCAGAGTACCTTTTATCCGTTGAGCGATGGCCCTTCCATACAGAACCACCGGATCACTAAGACCTACTTTCGTACCTGCTCGACTTGTGGGTCTCGCAGTTAAGCGCGCTTTTGCCTTTATACTCTATGAACGATTTCCGACCGTTCTGAGCGCACCTTCGTACTCCTCCGTTACTCTTTAGGAGGAGACCGCCCCAGTCAAACTACCCACCATACATTGTCCTCGGTATTGTTATACCTGAGTTAGAACCCCAACATGACCAGGGTGGTATTTCAAGATTGGCTCCACCAAGACTAGCGTCTCGGCTTCAAAGCCTCCCACCTATCCTGCACAAGTCAGGTCAAAGTTCAATGTAAAGCTGTAGTAAAGGTTCACGGGGTCTTTCCGTCTAGCCGCGGGTACACAGCATCTTCACTGCGATTTCGATTTCACTGAGTCTCTGCTGGAGACAGCGCTGCCATCATTATGTCATTCGTGCAGGTCGGAACTTACCCGACAAGGAATTTCGCTACCTTAGGACCGTTATAGTTACGGCCGCCGTTTACTGGGGCTTCGATCAAGAGCTTCGCTTACGCTAACCCCATCAATTAACCTTCCAGCACCGGGCAGACATCACACCCTATACGTCCACTTTCGTGTTTGCAGAGTGCTGTGTTTTTAATAAACAGTTGCAGCAGCCTGGTATCTGCGACTGCCAATAGCTTACGGAGCAAGTCCTTCACCATCAGCAGCGTACCTTCTCCCGAAGTTACGGTACCATTTTGCCTAGTTCCTTCAGCAGAGTTCTCTCAAGCGCCTTGGTATTCTCTACCTGATCACCTGTGTCGGTTTAGGGTACGATTCGTTTATGACTATTGCTTAGAAGCTTTTCCTGGAAGCATGGTATTTGCCACTTCGTCCTACAAGTAGGACTTGCTATCAGATCTCGGTATAAAACAGCCCGGATTTACCTAAGCTGTAAACCTACATCCTTCCACTCAGACAACCATCGCTGAGCTGGCATAACCTTCTCCGTCCCTCCATCGCATCATAAACAAGTATCAGAATATTAACTGATTTCCCATCGACTACGCCTTTCGGCCTCGCCTTAGGGGTCGACTCACCCAGCCCCGATTAACGTTGGACTGGAACCCTTGATCTTCCGGCGTGCGAGCTTTTCACTCGCATTATCGTTACTCACGTCAGCATTCGCTCTTGTGATACCTCCAGCATGCTTTACAACACACCTTCACAGGCTTACACAACGCTCCCCTACCACTTGAAAACAAATTCAAATCCGCAGCTTCGGCTCCTAGTTTGAGCCCCGTTACATCTTCCGCGCGGGCCGACTCGACTAGTGAGCTATTACGCTTTCTTTAAAGGATGGCTGCTTCTAAGCCAACCTCCTAGCTGTCTATGCCTTCCCACCTCGTTTCCCACTTAACTAGGAATTTGGGGCCTTAGCTGGCGGTCTGGGTTGTTTCCCTCTCCACAATGGACGTTAGCACCCACTGTGTGTCTCCCGGATATCACTCATCGGTATTCGGAGTTTGCATCGGTTTGGTAAGTCGGTATGACCCCCTAGCCGAAACAGTGCTCTACCCCCAATGGTGTTCGTCCGAGGCGCTACCTAAATAGCTTTCGGGGAGAACCAGCTATCACCGAGTTTGATTAGCCTTTCACCCCTATCCACAAGTCATCCCCTGGCTTTTCAACGACAGTGGGTTCGGTCCTCCGGTGCCTGTTACGGCACTTTCAACCTGCTCATGGATAGATCACTCGGTTTCGGGTCTATACCCTGCAACTAAACGCCCTATTAAGACTCGGTTTCCCTACGGCTCCCCTAAATGGTTAACCTTGCTACAGAATATAAGTCGCTGACCCATTATACAAAAGGTACGCGGTCACCCTAATAAATTAAGGCTCCCACTGCTTGTACGCACACGGTTTCAGGTTCTATTTCACTCCCCTCACAGGGGTTCTTTTCGCCTTTCCCTCACGGTACTGGTTCACTATCGGTCAGTCAGGAGTATTTAGCCTTGGAGGATGGTCCCCCCATCTTCAAACAGGATTTCTCGTGCCCCGCTCTACTTAATATGTTAACGCTAATGTTTCGAATACAGGACTATCACCTACTACGGTCAGCTTTCCCACGCTGTTCTTCTACATTAGCACTAATCGGCTTCTCCCCGTTCGCTCGCCGCTACTAGGGGAATCTCAATTGATGTCTCTTCCTAAGGGTACTGAGATGTTTCACTTCCCCTCGTTCGCTTCTTGTACAAGTACAAGATACCTAGCTTATGCTAGGTGGGTTTCCCCATTCAGAAATCTCCGGATCACAGGATATTGCCGCCTCCCCGAAGCTTATCGCAGGCTGTCACGTCTTTCATCGCCTCTGACTGCCAAGGCATCCACCATGTGCGCTTAATTACTTGACCATACAACCCCAAAGGGTCTTTGTCAGCAATTATAACGATATCACCTATGTTTACGCTTGATTCAGTTCTCTTTACTTTTTTAATAACTCACTACTGGGATAACAACTGATGTCGTTAAATAGTGAGTTATTAAGGTTAGGAACAACGCGTGAACACGTGTTCCTAACCCAGACTCATATCTATGTTTTTAAATAGTTCCTATGCTCTCGTCGAGTCATAAGTTCTGTATAAAACAGAAGTAAATAATCAGCAATGATCACTTAATTCTATTTGATACCTATCTATTTATTCGCACTTAAAGCTTACTACCGTCTATAGTGGTGGAGCCAAACGGAGTCGAACCGTTGACCTCCTGCGTGCAAGGCAGGCGCTCTACCAACTGAGCTATGGCCCCATGTAATAAATGGTGGGTCTAGGTGGACTTGAACCACCGACCCCCGCGTTATCAACACGGTGCTCTAACCAGCTGAGCTACAGACCCTAATACGTTCGTTATAAACGTAAGCTTAAACTAAAGAACAACTTGTTGTGAATTCTTGCTGACCGAATGCCATCTATAAGGAGGTGATCCAGCCGCAGGTTCCCCTACGGCTACCTTGTTACGACTTCACCCCAGTCATCAACCACACCGTGGTGAACGCCTCCCCGAAGGTTAAGCTATCCACTTCTGGTGCAATCAACTCCCATGGTGTGACGGGCGGTGTGTACAAGGCCCGGGAACGTATTCACCGCGGCATTCTGATCCGCGATTACTAGCGATTCCTACTTCATGGAGTCGAGTTGCAGACTCCAATCTGGACTACGATAGGCTTTTTGAGATTCGCATCACATCGCTGTGTAGCTGCCCTCTGTACCTACCATTGTAGCACGTGTGTAGCCCTGGTCGTAAGGGCCATGATGACTTGACGTCGTCCCCGCCTTCCTCCAGTTTGTCACTGGCAGTATCCTTAGAGTTCCCGGCTTAACCCGCTGGTAACTAAGGACAAGGGTTGCGCTCGTTACGGGACTTAACCCAACATCTCACGACACGAGCTGACGACAGCCATGCAGCACCTGTATTCTAATTCCCGAAGGCACTCCCGCATCTCTGCAGGATTCTAGATATGTCAAGACCAGGTAAGGTTCTTCGCGTTGCATCGAATTAAACCACATGCTCCACCGCTTGTGCGGGCCCCCGTCAATTCATTTGAGTTTTAACCTTGCGGCCGTACTCCCCAGGCGGTCTACTTATTGCGTTAGCTGCGTCACTAAGTCCTCAAGGGACCCAACGACTAGTAGACATCGTTTACGGCGTGGACTACCAGGGTATCTAATCCTGTTTGCTACCCACGCTTTCGAGCCTCAGTGTCAGTATGATGCCAGAAGGCTGCCTTCGCCATCGGTATTCCTCCAGATCTCTACGCATTTCACCGCTACACCTGGAATTCTACCTTCCTCTCACCTACTCTAGCTCAACAGTATCAGATGCAGTTCCCAGGTTAAGCCCGGGGATTTCACATCTGACTTATCAAGCCACCTACGCTCGCTTTACGCCCAGTAATTCCGATTAACGCTTGCACCCTCTGTATTACCGCGGCTGCTGGCACAGAGTTAGCCGGTGCTTATTCTGCAGCTAATGTCATCGTCCGTGGGTATTAATCACGGAGTCTTCTTCACTGCTTAAAGTGCTTTACAACCAAAAGGCCTTCTTCACACACGCGGCATGGCTGGATCAGGGTTGCCCCCATTGTCCAATATTCCCCACTGCTGCCTCCCGTAGGAGTCCGGGCCGTGTCTCAGTCCCGGTGTGGCTGATCATCCTCTCAGACCAGCTACAGATCGTCGCCATGGTAGGCCTTTACCCCACCATCTAGCTAATCCGACTTAGGCTCATCTAATAGCGAGAGCAGTAAACTGCCCCCTTTCTCCCGTAGGTCGTATGCGGTATTAATTCGAGTTTCCCCGAGCTATCCCCCACTACTAGGTAGATTCCTAAGTGTTACTCACCCGTCCGCCGCTCGACGCCTGATAGCAAGCTATCATCGTTTCCGCTCGACTTGCATGTGTTAAGCCTGCCGCCAGCGTTCAATCTGAGCCATGATCAAACTCTTCAGTTTAATCTTGCTATGAAGCTCTTTAAAGAAGCTTCTAAACTTGGCTCATCTAATCTGGCAAAATCGCTAAAAATTATGTTCGTAATGAATTAACTTTGAGTTTTTCTGCTGTCTTAAATGATAATTTTTATAGTTAGAATTGATTCCGAAAAGAAATCAAAACCAACTTTATTTTTTAGCATTCTGAATCAGCAAAAATCCACACAAGTTGTTCTTTAGTTATGCTTTTAAATAGTGTCTCATCTCTGTCGTCCAGTAGATGATTTATCTGGTATTGCTTGTTGCTAGTCGGTTAAGTTAATAACTTATCCTATCTAGCCGACTATCATATCATAATGATTTGGTTTGTCAAGCTTTTTTATAATTTGTTTCAATGAGTTAGCTG
>NZ_JBQSXN010000120.1:0-5911 GCF_052378235.1 Psychrobacter sp. AOP3-A1-26 | reverse complement strand
TTTATTTACTTTAAAACCGATACAAGTGCTGCTGGAGTAAATTTTCCGCAGCCTCTATCACGCCTGCGAACAGCAAGCAAGAAAAATTAGCACCAGTAGCACGGGATTATTAACGCATCGATTTTATTTAGAATTTACTATAGTAGTAAACACGATCGTTGATAGTAATAAAAACTACATGGTATAAGTGGATTGTAAGCTATCGATTTTACCCGCCAATAAGCGCTCTACTTCGTTTTTTATTCTTTGTCCAGTAACATCACTACCAATTTGCACCGCAAAACCTGCTGGTCGACCACTTTGGGTCTTTGAGTTAATCCAGACAATTTTACCGTTCATCGGTAAGCGCTCGCTAGAGTTGGGCAAAGTTACCGCAATAAACACTTCATTGCCTAATTGTTGAGGTTGATTAGAGGGCACAAATAACGCGCCGTTACTGACAAAGGATAAATAGCTGGCATATAAAGTTTCGATATTTTCAATATGGCAGGTTAAAATCCCGCCGCGTCCTGGCATGGCCATAATCAGCTTCCTTTGTTAAGTAAGTATAATATAGTTCTATCAGTAATTAAGCTATATACAAAACGTTATAAATAGGCCAATTCTTGCATTAGCCTATCATAGGCAAATTTTTCTTGCACATTTTGTTGTAGCGCAATTTTAGTCTGTTGTAAGCTATCAGCAAATGCTGCTACGGCACTATCGGCGGGTTGATAGTCTCTTAATACTACTGATAGATTGATGTCTTTTTGCAGCTCACCAAGTCCAAGGCAGACGCGGCGCATATCGAGTAACATCATCTCAGACAACTGGATAAACGCGGTTAAATCCAGCTGGTTTTGCCAATAATCACTGGCGGCCACACTACTGCGCTTACCACTACGTAATGCTTGCCACGTCGTCAGCCATAAAGCGCGCTTGCTATACCACGGTGTTTGGGCCAGCGCTATCGCCGCTAAAGGCGCGCCATTTGCCAACTGTACAAGCTGCTCAATCTCAGCTGTACCGACCGCTTCTCGATTGACAGTAGACCCAAGTACTTGGGTCACATAATCAATGCCGATAGCAGGCTCAATCGTTTGCAAGGCCAGCTGCTGCACACGGCTTTTGATAGTGGGCAGCAGCTGGGCAGGTGTATCACTAATCAAAAACAAATGCACTTGGGCTTGTGGCTCTTCTAGGGTTTTTAGCAGCGCATTTGCAGCAGCAACTGTCATTTTCTCAGCGTGATCTAACACGCAGATTCGCATTCCCTGCCCGCCTTGATAAATAAAAGGTTGCAAGGCACGAATGTCGTCAATTTTTGTCTTAAGACTGGCACTGTTAGTAGCGTTTTTATTGGAATTGCTAGCTTTCTTATTTTTAGCGGCGCTGTTCGATTTATCTTTATCAGTGCCATGGTCTGCATTGGTTGGCATACTCACCAGCGGCAACACTTGCAAGCTTGGATGTGTACCTGACCTGAGCCACTGGCAGCTCTCACAGGAACCACAAGCCCCTGCTGGATGACTATCACGCTCACGGCATAATAACCAAGCAACCAAACGCCAGACAAAAGCGCGCTTACCCATCCCTTGCATCCCTGCAGCCAGTAATGCATGTGGCAAAGATTTCTGCGCTGTCGAAACGCGCTTGGTAAGCTGCGACCACAGGTCTTGCTGCCATGGCAACAACGGCGCAAAATAAATCTTATCTGAGGTATCTATTGCGTCTGTATTTCCCGTTATGTTACTCATAGCTACTGCCCTATAACACTGCTTAATTTTTGAAATACTGGGATATAGCGTGTTACTGACGCTTTGAATGGAGTTTATATTTTTACTTAGGCTATTTTAAATAGGATTTTGAAAATCCATTAAACTCATGCTATTCAAACGATCTAAATCTTCTTGCGTATCGACACCAGCAGGTAACTGACAGGCAGCGGCGGCGATAGCGATATTTCCACCATTTTCTAAAACACGTAGCTGCTCTAAGCTTTCAAGTATTTCAAGCGGCGTTTGCGGCCAATGTACAAACTGCTGTAATAAGCGAACACGATAAGCATATAACCCTAAGTGACGATACGCATTTTTTGGTGGGTATTGGTGATTCTCGCTGGCCATTACCACGTCGCGATCACAAGGGATGGGCGCTCGGCTAAAATAAAGTGCACGTTGCAAATCATTAAACTGTTGGCTCACAACCTTTACCACCGATGGGCGCATAAAAGTCTCATAATCGTCGATAGGCTCATACAAAGTCGCCATCACGCTAGCACTGTCTGCCACCAGTAATGCTCTAACTTGCTCTAATAATAGTGGCGGCACAAGAGGCTCATCACCTTGCATATTCACCACGATATCCTGGTCAGCCCAGCCTTTAATCGCCGCAACTTCAGCCAAACGATCCGTCCCCGAAGCATGCTCGCTACTGGTCATTACCACATCGAAACCCGACTCTATACATACCTTAGCGATACTCTCGTCATCAGTGGCGATACACATATCATCCGCAAAATGTGCCGCCTGTGCTTTTTCAGCGACCCACAGTATCATTGGCTTGCCATGAATACTCAATAATGGCTTGCCAGGCAACCGTGTACTTTTGAAACGTGCGGGAATGACGATATGAGTTTTTGCGGGTGTGGCGACTGGCGACATGGTTATTCCTATAACAATCTTATGGTTTTAATGCATTTTATATGGTTGATTTTAGCTTTTTTATACTTTTAACATCGATATCCAGCGTCTTTAATTGCTGCTGTAAGTCATCATAACAGCTGTCAGACAATACGGCTGTCACTGGCAGTATCCATAACCTAGATACGAGATTTTTATATTCGTCATTGAGAGCTTGCTCAGCGGTATATTCTAATAATAGTGTTTTTATCTTTACCGCATCCTTACTAGTGACGACGATGGGGTAATCGCTATATTGTAAAAGCTCCGCTAGGTTAAAGTCATAATGATCAGGGTAAGGATGACCTATGACCTCGAAGCCCAGCAAGTTTAAGGTATCAAAAAACCGCTGCGGATAACCAATACCACTCACCGCATGTACTTTACTGCCTTTTTCAGGGGCGCTATCATTTATTAAATCATCAGTCACTTGAGAATCAGTGACGGCCAGCTGCCACAAGCGCTGCATCTTGTCAGGCTGTAAATGCATGGTTAGGCGTTTAGCTTGATGCTGATGGTTATAAGCATCGCTATCATCTTTACCGTTAGCCGCGGGCTCTGTCGCTTGCTTTTCGTGATAAATGACAGTTGCCCCTTGTAAGCGCGACAGTGGCTCACGTAAAAACCCAGTAGGCAATAATTGCCCGTTACCAAACCCACGCGCCGCATCGACCACAATCCATTCGATATCGCGTTGCAACGCATAATGCTGCAGGCCATCATCGGCAATAATTAATTGTAAATCTGGATATGTATCAAGCAAAGTCGTAATTGCTTGCTGACGATTGGGGCATACTGCCATGGGTGCATCGGTCATGTTGACGATTAAGCGAGGCTCATCACCCACCACATTCGGTAAACTATTTACGTTGACCAACGCTGGCATCTGGCTGGTATCACCGCCGTAACCGCGACTGATAACACCTACATTAACGCCTTGCTGCTGCAGGTAACTGACCAATTCAATAATTAAGGGTGTTTTACCGCTACCGCCAACACTGATATTACCAATAACCATAATAGGAATTGGCGCACGATAACTACTTAACACCCCAACCTTATAAGCTTGACGACGTAGCATGGTTATTAGACCGTACAACCAGCTAATAGGTAATAACAGCCATAACCATGCGGCTTGACGTTGCCATGCCCGGGTCACTGTCGTTTCAATACTCATAATGGCTAACCAATTTTTATTGATTTAGTACGACGTAAGCGTCCAAAGTTACCAAAAAAACAACCCAGTAAATCTATTCAAAATCTCGAGCATACATTTGCGCATAATGACCTTGTAGTTGCATCAACTCTTTATGCGTACCCAGCTCGACAATTTGACCACCATCCAACACCGCGATACGGTCAGCTGATTCAATAGTGGTTAAACGATGGGCAATAACCAGCGTCGTACGGTCTTTCATAACATTATCAAGTGCTTGCTGAATATAATACTCTGACTCATTATCTAAAGCACTAGTGGCTTCATCTAAAATCAAGATGGGCGCATCTTTTAGTAGCGCCCGAGCAATCGATAAGCGCTGGCGCTGTCCGCCAGATAATTGCAGACCTTCGGCACCAATTTCGCTTTGGTAGCCATTGGGCATTTGCATAATAAAATCATGAGCAAAGGCGTCTTTTGCAGCACGCTCTACCTCAGCCTGCGATTTATTGGCTAGGCCACCATAAGCAATATTATTAAATACCGTGGTATTAAAAAGTACGACTTGCTGATTGACCATGGCGATTTGAGCACGCAAGCTTTCTAATTTGATATCTTTGATTGGTATCCCATCCAAGGAAATCTGCCCTGAAGAGGTCGCCAAAGTACGCGTCAGCAAATTGACTAAAGATGATTTACCAGCGCCACTGCGACCTACCAATGCCACCGTTTCCCCTGCTTTTACATTTAGCGTAAAGTCACGCAAGGCTACAGTCGAATCTGGATAAACCAAGCCAACATTATCCAAGTGAATCTCACCTGATAATGCCGAGCTGACAACACCTGTGTCCTCTTCTTCTGGCTCATCCAGCAAGGCAAAAATTGACTCACCCGCGGCGATGCCTTTTTGCAACTTTTGGTTGACATCCGTCAACGAGCGCACTGGCTTGCTGAGCAGTCCTGCAGCGGCAATATAAGAGATAAACTCACCTGCCGAGATATTGTCTATCACCGCTGGGCGTAGCGCGAGCCAAACCACAACTGACATTGCCATCGCCATTAATAGCTGCACGGCTGGCGTATTAATACTATTGGTAACGACAACTTTCATGCCTTGGCGCAAGTTCTTTTTTGAGGTTTTATCAAAACGCTTGGATTCGTAGGCTTGTCCGCCATAATTCTTCACCACTTGATAGCCACCAATGACTTCATTGGTAATATGACTGACATCACCCATCGTCTCTTGGATACCTTTTGACAGCTTCAAATAGCGCTTAGAAGCCACCCGAATCAACCACAATATAGGGGGCAATACAACAAACAAAATCAAGGTCAAGCGCCAATTGCTATACAGCAAAAATCCTATCAACGCCACAACTGTCAAGCCGTCACGCAGCAAGGTTTTCATTGAATCCGTACTAGCGGCAGTGACTTGCTCAACATCAAATATCAGCTTAGACGAGATAGTACCTGCTGGATTGGCCAGATAGAATGAGCTTGGCAAGCGCAGCAACTTATTAAAAACCTCTACCCGCAGCTCATAAACCAGGTTGCGTGAGACTAAGGCTGTATAGTAATTACCTAAGAAGCTCCCGACACCGCGCACAAAGAACAACCCAACGATGATAAATGGAAATAAATCTTGTTTGCTTTGATCGTTCTGGTTAATAGCGTCAGTAATATATTGCAATAACTTAGCAATCCAAATCTCTGTCGCCGCATTAATCGCAAAACCCAAAACAGTCAGTAGCAATGCCCACCAATAGGGTTTTAGATACCTCAATAAGCGAACCAATGTTTTATGCTTAGGTATATTTGATGGGGGCGCTATCGATGGTTTTTTAGCAGATATGTCTTTAGAGTCAGGTTGATAAGCTTGGCTCATAAAAGCCTCAATTTAGATATCATGAAATGAATGGACTGCGCTTTACGACACCGTTTCATAGCGATGCCAAAATAGTCAGGTCTAAATAATACCATTCACAAAAATTAGAGTAGCAAGAAAAACGAGTGCAAGTGCTAGGCACTGTAGACTAAACGAGTTTGACACGGCTAATCGTACTTTTTGGTCTTAGTATAAAAAATAC
Source organism: Psychrobacter sp. AOP3-A1-26 (assembly GCF_052378235.1). NCBI lineage: Bacteria > Pseudomonadati > Pseudomonadota > Gammaproteobacteria > Moraxellales > Moraxellaceae > Psychrobacter > Psychrobacter sp. AOP3-A1-26. The sequence continues at coordinate 8 of NZ_JBQSXN010000120.1, read as the reverse complement.
ATTTATAT
>NZ_JBQSXN010000119.1:0-5983 GCF_052378235.1 Psychrobacter sp. AOP3-A1-26 | reverse complement strand
ATTTTTAATTTATCGTTTTCCTTACTTTTACTACCTTAACGCCCATGTTAAGCAAAAACAGCTATAATACTGTAACGCTCTTTATCAAAATGCTACGGCAACTTTATGACACTAAATTTGTTACACAACCATGAGGCCAACTTAGATGCTGGTATTAGTGTAGATATGAAGCCTCAGGAAAAAATCGAATCAAAACCAGATAAGCTTTCACTACTAGATGCGTCAGCGACCGATGCCTTGCGCCCGCAATTTTGGTCGCGTTTTACGCTAGCAGAATTAAACCATAGCGAGTGGGAAGCGTTATGTGATGGCTGCGGCAGTTGTTGCCTTATTAAATATATGGACGATGACAATGAAGAGGAGGTCGTAGAATATACTGATGTGACTTGCCAGCTTATGAATTGTGCGACGGGCTATTGCCAGCATTACGATACGCGCCAAGAGCATGTGCCAGACTGTATTCAGCTGACGATTGACAACCTACCAGATATGATGTGGCTACCGTCGCACTGTGCCTATAAACGCTTGTATAAAGGACAAAACTTGCCGAGTTGGCATATGTTATTGACACAAGATGCGGTGGTGACCCAGCAACAAATGCGCGCTGCTAATGTTGGCGTGGCTGGGCGCTGTGTTTCTGAAATAGGCATGTCTGATGAAGATATGGAAATGCGCGTGGTCACTTGGGTTACGCCTTAATCAGGCTATAGTCAGTTCTAAACCACCACTGGTGCCACATTTGAATGTTTAACAGACCCTAAAAAATACAGTACAAATTGCTATCACTGCGAAGCCTGAGCAGCAGACTTGGCTTTTGCTTCAGCGCCAGCTTGCGAATCAGCCAGTGGCGGAATCGGGAGATCCTGACGAATTTGCCGTGAAAACTCACTGCTATTACTATTACTGTCAGACGCTGGGTTAATTTGATTGTTAAAATCGCGAACCTTGGCATTGATATGGGTGCGCTCATACCACGTATCCATCGACCATGGCTGCCCTTGCTCTTTAGTATCGGCATCCAACATCCCGACATCGTATAGATAATTTGGTAGCCAACCAGATACCCAAATCCGGTAATCCCACGGTAAACGATCGCCACTGATAATACGCGCCATATAAAAAATAATATTGGTACAATTACTGATTAACGTATTGTACCAAGCGGGCTTGGCATTCAATTCATCGGCAGCGGTCAAGTAAGATTCAAACAACTCCTGAACCTCATGCTGCTGCAAATGACTGATGGGAAATAGATACACTTGCTCACCGCGCGCGTTACTACGGGTATAAATAATATCGCGCTCTTCTGCGGCGATTAAACTCAGCTCAAAACGTCTAAAAAATCCTGCAAGGGCGGAAAATGTTTCGTCACTTTCTTTACGAATCTCAAACGAGAAGGCCAGCGGTCGATCATCTTCAAAACGAAAACTGACCAAGGTATGGGCAATCAATGGTCCCATCCAATAAGAATTGGTCACATCGACGCCAGACAGTTTTGACATATCGATGGTGCGCGTCTCCCAGCGTTCAGTCGCTTCAGTGTTGGTCTGCCAATCAAAGTTACGTACGTTGGTGAGAGTGATTAAATCAGGATTGTTCGCATCACGCTCGTAAGTCACGCGCTCACTCACCTCAGCCATCCAATCGCGCTCTTGTTTAGGCTCAATAGAGAAAAACCAGCCAAGCCCAATCAACCAAATACCAGCGTATAAACCAGTGAGCCATTTCGCTGCTACTTTTTGGTTTGTTTGATTATGAGCTAAACACTGGTCATTTAGCCGCTTAGTGTTTCTCGGCCAATAACGGATACCAAATAAAGCGACCAGCACCCCAGCGATGACAAGGGTTACTAGCCATGTCGTGACTGAGCGCAGGCCAAATTGATACCAAATGGCCATCAGCAACCAAACCGCCGACAGTATCAGCGTCAGCGCAATAAGAAACTGCAAAAGATAACGTCGCCACTTAGATGTTGGCTGTTTAGGATGAGATGCTTTATTGTCTAAACCATTTTCTGAATGATGGCCAGTTGAGCGAGACGAAAGCAGGCGAGAAAAAAAGGTACGTAGCGACATAGGTTTTACTTTGAGGAACACAGCCTTTGACCATAGCAAAGTTTATAACACACTGACAATACAATTTGAGTGAATTTGTCGTTGAATGTCGCTAAGCCTTGCGATAAAGTGGAGCTAATTTATACTGGTCTACTTATTGATTATTATTTATCGGCTCCTATTTATAGTGAATTCGATATTAAAACGATACAGCGGGAATGGGATGAATTTTACGTGGCCTCTGTCGGCGTAGGCACAGCAAGCCAGAAAAATTCATACCAGTTCCACGTTGGAATATAACGTATTTGTTTTATTTGGAATCGACTATATTAGGTGCGCTTGTTATATAGTTATTATGGATTAGGGCACTACTAATGAGCGAACTGTTTTAACGCACAGGTTTTTATTTAGGTCATTAATCCCCATTTATGTTTTCTCTGTTGCTTTTTTTAATTGTTATTCTAATTGTCATTAACTAAAGAGGTTAAACCACACCACCATGTCTGACGACACTCCCAGCCCGAGTAGTTGGTCGATGCGAGGCTTAAAACGCTGGCTATCGACCGCCCCCGAAACCCGTGATGAACTGATTGGTTTAGTGCAACAGTCGCGCCAGTTCTTAGAGCCTGATACGGTTGATATGTTAGAAGGCGTGCTGGATTTGCCGGCGACACAAGTTCGCGAAATTATGACCCCGCGCCCCCAAGTGGTTGGGCTGCATGAAAGCACCAGTCTGGCTGAAGTGATGGATATCATCCTTGAGACGACTCACTCGCGCTATCCTGTTTTTGACAGCCAAGACGATGATGCCGTGATTGGTATCTTATTGGCAAAGGACTTGATTCCTATTTTGGTGCATATGGTACGCGATCAAGAAGATAAAATTGATAGCAAACGCCTCAGAGATTTGGTGCGTCAGCCACTGTATATCAGTGAAAATGCGCGTTCTGACACCTTGCTACGCTCCTTGCAGCGTACTCAAGTGCATATGGCAATTGTCGTCGATGAGTTTGGTAACTTTGGCGGTGTGGTAACGATGGAAGATTTACTCGAGGAAATCGTCGGTGACATCGTCGATGAGCATGATGACTTTGAGGAAGACAGTGATATTAATAATATCGTCGCTGATCCTGAAAAGCCAGATACGTGGCGCGTGCAAGCGTCGACAGTGATTGAAGATTGTAACGACGAGCTTGGCTGTCACTTTGATGATACCGATGTCGATACCATGGGCGGTTTGGTCATGCAGGCGCTGGGTTATGTCGGTGATCTAGAGGGCGAGAGCGTGGTGATAGATGATTGGCAAATCACTATTACTGATGTTGAAGGGCGTTTTATTCAAAATCTTGAGCTGAGTAAAGTCAATCCTGAACAGCAAATATTGATAGGCAGCCACTAGCGGGATAATGGGCTTAGGCTGTGTCTTCAATCGGAACTGAACTTTCAAAATCAGGACATGTCTTCCAATAAAGATAACCGTACAAACACCAATAAAAACACGATTGCGGTCGTGTTTTTTTTATTTTCAAAATAGCGGTTGTAAGTCGGCTTTTTTGCAACGCAAATTTACCCATTATTTTAAACAGACTGGTATCATGGGCGGGTTTGATTTTTAGGCACAGTCTTTGTGAACTTTGAAAGTGTTCAACAGGCTCTCGTCACAATATGGCGAGCGCTATATCAAACATTAAATGAACATTTAAAATGATTGAATAATACGATTCTGGATAATTGCTATGCGTCTGTCTACGGTTGATTTGCAAAAACGTCTAAACCCCGATAAGCCAAAGGGCTTACCGATGGGGCTGACGGTATTGATTGCTTGGCTGGCGGGGGCGGTATTTATATTCGCGCTTGCACCCTACGGTATCTGGCCGCTAGCACTGGTATCGCCTGCTATTTTGTATGCATTATTGATACCTGATATGAGTGGCAAGCGTGCTTTTCTTATCGGTCAGGCTTATGGTACGGGGCTATGGTGTGTAGGGGCGTTTTGGCTCTATACCTCTATCCATGTTTATGGGGCGACGCCTGCATGGCTTGCGCTGATTATGATTGCGCTGATGGGTCTTGGCATGGGGCTGTTTCATGGCTTTTTGGCGCTGGTCTTTAATCGTTTCGTCGGTAAGCAGCCGTTGTCTTTTGCCGCGCTGTGGATATTACAAGAGTGGATGAAAACCTGGTTGTTTACTGGCTTTCCGTGGTTGTTCGTCGGCTATGCTTTTACTGAACAGTATTGGTTATCGTCATTAGCACCAGTGGCTGGCGTGTTCGCGGTGTCTTTTGTCGCCGTATTATTAGCAGCAAGTGTGGTGGAGCTACTGCGCCGCCGTAGTGGTTATATGATTCCCTCGCTAGCGTTGTTAGTTGTTAGCAGCGTATTGTGGCTGGTTAATCCACAATGGACCAAGCCAAAAGGAACGCCTGATTTATCCGTCTCATTAATCCAAGGCAATATTCCCCAAGATTTAAAATGGCTGACCGAATACCAAATAGAGACCTTGGAGATCTATGCGACGTTGACACGAACCGAGTGGGGACGTGATATTGTCCTATGGCCAGAGTCATCGATTCCGATGTTTCAGACCGAGGCCGTGGGCTTTATCAACGAGATGGTCAAAATGGCCAAAGAGACCAATACGACTTGGGTCACCGGTATTCCTTATAAAGATGAAGCAGGTTTTGATGCTAGTACGGATAAATATCCGCCTTTTTATAATAGTGTGATTGCGTTAGGATCTGAAGCAGAAGGACTGTATAAAAAGCAGCGTTTGGTGCCCTTTGGCGAATATATTCCATTTGAAGGTATGCTAGATATTTTACCCAATTTGGCAGGCAGTCAGGATATTATGAGCTATAGTCGTGGTAGTGATGAACAGTCACCACTACGCGTGCGTGGACATAATTTAGGGGCGGCAGTTTGCTATGAGGTGGCCTATCCTGATACCACACGCAAAAATGCCATCAATACTGACTTTTTATTGACCATCTCCAACGATGCATGGTTTGGCACTTCAGCAGGTCCGCTGCAGCATTTGCAAATGGTACAGATGCGCGCATTAGAGAACGGCCGCTGGTTTATGCGGGCAACCAATACTGGGGTGACGGCTATCATTGACCATAAAGGCCGTATCATCGAGCGTGCACCGCAGTTTGAGCGGACAGTATTACGCGGTGATATTCAGGCGCGGGTGGGTAATACTCCTTTTATGCGCTTTGGCAATTATCCTATCTTAATCATTATTGCGCTTTTGCTATTATTAAGCTATCTTGGCAAGCGTGCGACCCCGCGAACGCGTTTGGTCAAGTAGTGGAAAATGATAATATAGTTTGGTTTTAAGGTTTTTTAATAATAAATCCATTAAATAGTTAAGGGTTTTAACAAATCGATATAAATTGCGATATAATAGGCCAATATTTTAAATATTTTGTGCAAGGTGGATAAGGTATGTCAGAACATATTGTCGAAAACAACCCTAAGAAAGAGTTTTTGTTTGCCTTGGGCGGCGTTGCTTTATTCTTGGCTATCGTCTTACTTATCGGCATCTCAGGATTTCTGCGCCCAGCGGGTGAACATATTACTGCTGAGACTACCGAAGAGGTAGCTGCCGCAGAAGCGACTACTACTGAAGATGATGCGCCAGCTGAAACTGCCGCCGCACCAGCAGAAGAGGTTGATGCAGCCGCTACGACTGATGCACCAGCCGATGCCGATGCCACTCCAGCAGCAGATACCGACGGCGCTGTCGTTGCTGCTGAATCTGGCACAGCAACCGCTGAAGGTACCGTTGATCAAGCGGCAGTTGCTGATACTGATTTGACCACTGAGCAAGCAGATGGTGATTTAGAGGCGGGTGATGCCGCTGATGACACGGCAGTAGCACAGTAGTTTTTAGCTTTTTCATACCGTCACACAGCGCTACAATTAC
>NZ_JBQSXN010000118.1:0-6304 GCF_052378235.1 Psychrobacter sp. AOP3-A1-26 | reverse complement strand
TCTAGCTTAATCATCTTTAAATTAAAGTCTAAGGTACACGTCAAAAAGGTTAAGTATACAATATTAGGTATAATAATTTAAAAGTCAATTAAAAAAATATACTTATGTCAAGTAAATACAATTAAATATAAAAAAGTTTCAAATAATGCGTTTTAGCTAGAATTATCCCTGTAAATACAACTTTTAGATAGCCAATAAATACTCTATGGTTGTTCAACCTCTGCCATCAAATCCGTACAGTTGAACTTGAGATATTTTAGTTAGGTGGTCTGACGATTAAAAAACCGAAGACCATGTTAATCATGATCTTCGATTTTCATTTAATTAGCTGAAGTGTGTGGAGAAAGTATTGTAGTTATCAGCCTTTACGAATTTAGCTGGGTTTTCTAAATCTATACCATTGCTATCTTTGCTCAAAGCCTTGAAATGTTCAATACCACAATCAATCTTGGCCTTCTCAGCTGCTCTCAAATCATCAGAAAAAATGCTTGATTTGGTTTCAACCACAAAGTATAGCTGCTCACCCATCTCATCATCTTTATCAATCAGTACAGCCCAGTCAGGGTTATAACTACCTAATGGCGTATCAATCTTAAACCAAGCAGGTAGTTTAGTATAAAGTTTAACTTCTGCTGATTGCTCAAGCTTCTCAGCAAACTCAAACTCAGTATTAGAATCACAAACGATGTAATCATAAACTGACTTGTGTGCTTCAACCATATTTTTTAGATAACCTGTTAGCTCTTCTTCTTGAAACAGTTCTTGAGCATAATAATTATCATCACCAATGCGCTGATACGTGATACCATCAACAATCGCTAAACGCATTTGTTTACGAATGACTTCCGCACACTGTTGAATAAATAGCTGAGGATTCTTCTTAAATGCTTCGAGCTTATCACCTAGACCAAGTAGTATATGAATTATCGTTGAACGTGTTAGATTCGTTTGAGACTCTAAGTAGGTTACAATATCAGGAAGCTTAAAACTTACCTCTAGCACACCTTGTTTGTCTTGAACTTTATTACCCTCTAAATCTAAATCAGAGACGAGAAGTCCGGATTCAGCAATTTCAACTCTTCGTTTTTTCGACTCATATTTAACACTAGAAACAACAACGGAAGCTCTGATCTCTTTAATACACTTCTCTACAAGCTCACTAACGCTAAAATTCACTCTATAGGTGGTTTTGTACTTGATGCGATCCCAAAGGGCTTTAAAATCATCACCTAATACGACCTGCTTACCTTCTTTCTCCTTAAGCTTAGCAGTCTTTTTCTCCTCATGCTTCTTGATACTTAAACCTCTTGCAACTTTAGTTAAGGTAGCAAGAATAGCTTCGGCATACTCTGTTGCACTTTCTGGTAGAATGACTGTATTATCAGCTAAATCGATTTTCAGAGAATCTTGTATTTTACCTTTATTATTGATGTAGCCCTGATTTTCAAGATGCAGATAGATCTCTTCTGATTTTTTTGCGCCAAGAAATTCTTTACTATTATATTCATTGGATATCAAAATATTGGCGAACTGATGCTTTTCTATTACGCCAAATTTAATACCCTCTTCTTCTTCAATTTCTTTTTGGAGCGTTGCTACAAATTGCTCGTAAGACTCATTTGCCATAATTGTTAACGTGTTTACTTCAAAACCGTAAGGCACCCGTTCACCCGACTGATCTATAGCTAGACGCAAACCACGACCAATCTCCTGACGTTTTTTCATCACAGACTTAGTCTCATTTAAAGTACATATCTGAAATACATTTGGATTATCCCATCCTTCTTTTAGAGCAGAGTGACTAAAGATAAAGCGTAGCTTCTCATCCATTGAGAGTAACTTTTCTTTATCTTTCATAATGAGATTATAAGCTGATTCATCAGCAACCGTTTTACCACCTTCACCTTTTGCTGAAAGCTTAGACTCTGTAAACAACGGATTTCCTAGAGCATCTTTCTTTTTGTCTTGCGCAAAATAACCATTATGAACAGCGCTTGCCAACTCTTTGAGAGCTTGTTCATTGATAATAGGCTTTCCAGTATTATCCTTATCCCATACTGAAGGATATAAAATACGATACTTTGGCTTTCTAAGCTGTTTTATAAACTCTTCTTCAAACCAACTGGCAAACTTACCTTGTACAGGTTCACCGTCTTTAGTGTACCCACGGTAATTCGCTACTTTATCAATAAAGAATAGACTAAGAACTTTAATTCCTTTTTGGCTAAGAATTTTAGAGTGATCCATTTGATCAACTCCAGTGGTAATTTTTTGATAGAATCTCAGTTCTTTTTCTAGATGTTCTTTTACTGTTTCTGATACTTGTAGTCGTTTGTAGGTGTCTTGATCAACTTCACCAATAGCCTGATTGATTTCTATGATGTCATCGCGACTAGTAAAATCAATATACTCGCTGCCTTCCTCGCAATAAATATCGTTGATCACATAACCTTCATAAAGATCCCGTCCACCAGAAACCTCGAATAAGTCGGTGCCGGCTTTTACTGTAATAGATTTACGAGGCTGCAATTTACCTGTTTTGGTCTGAGCATCAATTTCAATTTTTGCAGTGATTGCCGACTTCTTGTTATCAACACTAAGAAGCTTAATATAGGCTTGATTATGATTGTTTTGAATATTAAGATCAAAAACTTCAATTTGTTTTACAAGCTTGCGTTCATATGCATCAATTGAGTCAAGCTTATAAAGCATATTCAAGTTTTCAGTTAACGTAGCTGAGTAGCGAAATGTACATAACGGATTTAAGCTGGCAATCGCTTTTTTACGGTTGACTGTAGAAGCTACTGATTGAGGCTCGTCAATAATTACTATCGGGTTTGTCGCTTGGATAAACTCAATTGGTTTCATGCCATTAAGTCGATCATCTGTACGGTGGATCAGGTTAGCAGTTGATTCTTTTTCAGGGTCGACAAATGATTTACTGAAAGCGTCAATATTAATGACCATAATTTGAATATAATCATTAGTAGCGAAATTCCTTACCTGATCTCGCTTTGATGAATCATAGACAAAATAATCATACTGAATATTTTTATATTCTTTTCTAAAATGCTCCTCTGTAATTTGAAGAGACTTATATACACCTTCCTTAATAGCCACCGAAGGAACAACAATAATAAACTTACTCAAGCCATAACGCTCATATAGCTCAAATACACTACGCAAATAAACGTAAGTCTTACCTGTGCCTGTCTCCATATCAATAGTAAAATCGAGGCTAGGAAGCGCTTGTTTGGTTGTTTCTGTTTGAGCCAACCCATTCAATAGCTGAACATTGCGAGTATTCTCATAAAGCTCTTCTGGTAGAAGACTAAGTGCATTAGCGACACCAATATCATTATTCTTCGCAAATAAACCTAACTGTTCATTACTGAGAGCACTACTTGCAACAGAGAAGTTTGATTGAAAGGTTTCTTGGCCTTCAAACACACCCACAACCGCGCTAATTGCATCTTTTTGATGAGAAAGGTCAGGATCAAACTTTATTTTCATTTCAGACATGACTTATCCTTTAAATACTTTTAACATCATTAATACCAGCTTGCTTTAATATCTGAATAGCGTTGGTTTTTACATTACTATCAGCAAATCCAGCATCTTTAAATACTATCTGCGTTGTCTCTGAATCCAGCTCAACTTTTAGCTTGGCAATACCTTCAACTACTTCACTTGTGATGCCATCGTCTAAACACACAATCAATGCGCCAGCACCAACAACAAAGACTTGCTTACCATTAATGACCTCTGTTTCTACTGGGACTGTAAGCTCAATACCATATTTGAGCAGAATCTCATAAAGTACATCTTCATTACTACGATTAGGCTTAATAGATTCAATTGACTGTCTCAGAATCTCCTCTAAATTTTCTGCATCAGCGTCCCATAAACAAATATTTGTTTCATCTAATCGGAAGAACTTTATACCTAATCCATTGTAAAGATTATTAGCCCTGCGAATTCTTTCTTTTGTCAACTCAGAAAGATAAAAGGGCTTATCATTTTTAGAGCAAAAATCAATAGCCTCTTTATGATTTTTATTCTCTCTAATTAGCGGTTCAGGTAATTGAACTGTAATACATCTAATTTTTGGATTAAACTGCACAGCAGCTTGGAATGTAGTCCCTGACCCAGCAAAAAAGTCTAGAACGATATCACCATCTTTACAGCCTGCTATACTCATTAAATTTTCAATTAGCTTAGTTGGCTTAGGGTTGCTAAAAGTATTTTTGATACCGTCCATCATTTCGGTTAGTTCTTCATTCCCCTGTTGATTATGTCCAAACAGCTCATGACTAAACCAATTAGTTGCACATTGCCCCTCTTCTTCTCTTTCAAATTTATAATATTTTTTTCTTGGTGCTCCTGCTCCATTTTTGGGAAAGTACATTCTTCCTTCTTCTAAATGGTTCATATAAGTTTTTTTATCACCCATCCACTCTTCGCTTAATACTACTCCATTTGGAAGAGTAATAGAATATCTTGAACCACCCTGATCACTTCCTACTTTCCATGGTTTAGATGCCCAGTCACCTAAAGGATCGTTGTCTGGATTGCTAAAAGAGCCTGTTAAGGGCATCTTTCCCACACCATAATCCTTTAAATAACTCTTATCTTTTGAGTATACTAAAATATGTTCTCCAACTAGTCCTAGCATTTTAGTTTTATCATTAGGTTGATTATGTCTTCTTCGCCAATGTACATGACCTTGCAAGTTTTCTTCACCAAATATTTCATCACAGACTAGTCTCAAATTACCAACTTCAGCATCACCTATAGAAATAAATATCACTCCATCATTTCTTAAAAGATTTTTGGCTACTCTTAATCTTGGATACATCATACTTAACCAGTTTGAGTGATACCTACCAGATAGGTCGGAATTAGTGTTTTGCCTCTTTCCTTTAGAATCTAGTTGACCAGTAAATTCTAAATAATTTTTAATATTATCTCTAAAGTTATCTTTATAAACGAAATCTTTACCAGTGTTGTATGGTGGATCTATGTAAATCATTTTTATTTTATTGTGATAAGATTTTTGTAATATCTTAAGTACTTCTAAGTTATCACCATCAATATGTATATTTTCAGCACTATTCCAATTAATGCTTTGACATTCTAGTGGTCTTAACGTTCCCGTCGTTAAAGCTTGAGCAAGACTCTTAGCATTTTCTTTTCCATACCATGTAAAATCAAACCTTCTTTCAGACATCTCATCTTTTAAACCTATAATAGACTTTAGAATATTTATATCTACCTGACCATCACGTATGACCTCAGGAAAGATATTGATTAACTTATCAATATTCTGATTCTCGACATTTAAACTTTTTGACAAAGAATCCTCTTTACCAATTATTTTGATAGAATTTTCCATAATAAGTCCTTAATATATATTCAGTAGCTGAAATAGTTGATTCTGAAGCGAGATTTTATTTGTATAGAATTCTTTATCTACTTTCCCAACTTCACATATAACTTGAATTTTAATATCTTGATGGTTTGGACCCCATACTATAAAAAATATTGGAACGTTTAGCTTGCCTTTTAATACATCCAAAACTTTGAATCTTCTCCAATCTTCTTGACTATATTTCCCTATATATTCATTACTAATAGGACTGTTTAGGTTGTGAGTTTTATACTCTAAAATAGCTTTAGGTTTATCATGCAGAAAAAGTATACCGTCAACATCACCTGGCCAAGGATTTTTCTCACCTTCTGTTTCATTAACTAAGCTGCATTCAAGATATGTTGAAGCAGATTTTAATGGTTTAGATTTTTTAAAAGAAAACCCTCTCATATCCTTCAGTAATAAACTAAAGCCCAATAGGCTTATCTTTTCATAATCTCTAAATACACTATTAGTTATATCTTCAAATAAATATAAGCATTTATCATTTCCATTAAAGCCTTGGATGCTTGTATTAGGATAACCGTAGGGTATCAATAGTAGATTTACAGGAGACCTCAAATCTTCTGAAACTGTTTTCAACAAATGCCATCTTTTATTTTGAGTATATCTATTAACTATGTCATCTATTTTCATCCCATCGCTATATATAAATTCAGCCTTTAGGAATAGAGCAGGAATTGAATTAAACTTATCCACTACAAAACCATGAATAGTAATAACATCTAATCCAAGAGAGTTACTCCTTAACCAATCGTTAGGAGACTCTCCTACAGGCGGATATTTAACTGTTTGATTAGGACATACTACTGGCAATAAACTCTTAACAAATCGCATTCGATATTTCCTAAGTTATTTCCTATTGATGTGAGC
>NZ_JBQSXN010000117.1:0-6635 GCF_052378235.1 Psychrobacter sp. AOP3-A1-26 | reverse complement strand
GTGATCCATATGCCCGTGATCCATATGTCCATGCATGTTTGCCATGATGATGGGTACAGCGATAACCGCCAGTCCCGATATCATCATAATCGCGCCATTTAATTGCCGTAGACGCAGACGCCCAATATGATGGCGTACCCAATTGACTGTTTCATGAGTAGCAACCAGCATAGGAATAGTCCCAAGCCCGAAAGCAAACATCAAAACAGCGCCTGTTAGGGGATCATGACCTACAACGGCAATGAGTAATGCACCATATACAAGACCGCATGGTAAAAAGCCCCAGAGCAAACCCGCTGCTAGTGCGCGAGGAACCGTATTTAAGGGAAACACTTTTGTGCGTAGCGGTGCTAGTGCTTGCCATAAGCGCATACCAAATCGCTCAAGCTTGTTCAAAAAAGGTAGACCGAGCATCGTCAGTCCTACAAACACCAAAACCAGCCCCAGTAAGATGCGAGGCGTACTATTACCAACCATCAGTGGGGCTAATACAGCCGTACCAATCAGACCAGCGACCAATCCTAATAGCGCATAACTGAGTAATCGACCTAAATGATAAGTGGCTATAAGACCGCGCTTTTTTGCTGGGCTAACGTCTTTCATAGACAGCCCAAATGCTGCGACAATCCCACCACACATACCCAAGCAATGCGGTGAACCAAAAAATCCCATTAACAACGCTGCTGTTAACAATGCCATAGTCATAAACATGACTCCTAAAACATAATTGAATCAGTTATTCAGTTTTTTGCAACAACATACAATCCAAGCCACTTACGAGCTTAGATGAGATACTTACTGAATAGGTACTGATATAAATAAATAGCATTTCAAGCCCAATATTTTGGGCAAACGAGTACAAGCCAATCAATCAAAGCAATAAGTAAGCTTATTGATTGATAGCAAGTTATCAATGCACCAATAAAGTATTGAACTATGAATGTTTAAGGTTATTGAAATATGACTTGAGGGGGAGCGCGGGTGAGAGGCCGTAGAAAATGACTAGGATAGTGAGTGGTTGAGTGATATAAAAACGCGACTAATACGGCGGGCAACTCAAACAAAGCAGAGTCAGTGTGTGCAAACACTTTTGGTGTAAGCACCGCCGTCATAGAAAGACAAATATCACAGCTAGAATGTTTTACAGTATCTGGATCAGAGCTTTCAGCGTGATGCTTGCTATGTAATTGTTTTGACGACAGTTCTGTGTGGGTATTTACTGTTGAAGTCGATGATAAGGAATTCGAAACGGTATGATGGTGCAGATGATAAGCTGCGCTATCATCAGGCATATTGTGTGCGGTATAAGTAATATCAGCCTGTATTTGCTCATACTGCTTAGCGGTTGATACAACAGGTGCAAGCTGAATACAAATGCCGTGACCTAAATGGGCATTATCATCCCATAGAGGCGTCAGCAACATTGAGACATGCATGATCCAGGCAAAGCACGCAAGCAGCATGCCAAACCATAACGTTACTGGTGATGAGTGTCGTAGAGTGAGCGTTCGCCACTTAATAAGCATGGGATTATCATCTGTCACCAGATATTTTTACACAGGTAACATTCATAGAGAGAACAGATGTTTTCTAGCAAAATATTCTAACATAAACACAAAGAACGCTATTTTATGACAGTTAATCAGATATTTACAAGGGTTATAACACTAGATTATAGCAATCCAGGGACTGCATATGCACGGTTGCAAATAAAATCACGTCAAAGTAGGCTGAAGAAAGTGCCTAGGATTATTTTCTCTCGTATATATTTATTTTATTGATTTGTAACTATAAATCATGATTCTCTTAATCATAATAAACCTCTCATCGAATCGTTAGTTTACCAAGTATACCTCTACGGTTTGTTTAGCATAGCTAAACAGCACAAAAAAATCAGTCAACCTAGTTTTTTGTGCTGTACGTGGCTCATATGTCGCAGTTTTTATTGCATCACAGGGCTTAAGTCATTTCTTCTTGGGTTTTTCATGCGCAGGCCGATATTGCCGAGTATCAGCATCATGCCACCAATGATTTGGTAGCCCGTCAGCCCCATGTCGAGGAAGACCCAGTTGATCAGGGCTGCGAAGGCGGGGAAAGACAACTCGGCCAAGGTAGCTAGTTGTGCGGGGATCGTTTTCAAGCCTTGGTAGTAAAACCACATACCAATAAAGCCACTTAGTAAGGCCATGACGACAATAAGACTCAAATCTATCGATGTCATCATGGATAATTCATCTGAATGCGCCAATGCTATGGGTAAGAGCACTAACAGCCCAGCAAAAAATCGACCCGACATGATGGCATTCGCCGGTATATGCTGATGGGACAAATACTTACCGCATACAGTGGTAGCGCCCCATGCGATCACCGCAATTAGCGTGTAACCGTAGCCTTTGAACAGACTTATCGTATCGCTTGAATAGTGCCATTGAGCGTTGCCTAACGCGCGTAAATCTGGCCACATCATCACAAAGCTGCCCAGTAAAATGACCGCCGCCCATTGTAAAAAATGCCCTTCAATATGCTCTTTCAGTAACCAATAGGCCAGTAAAATAGCAACGATAGGCTGAAGCTTTTGCAGTAAAATAACGATAGTAGGATTCAAGTAATGGAACGCTTCGGTAAACGCTAAGGTACCTATAGCCGAGCCAATGCCGCCAATAAAAAACAAACTTGAAAATCCGCTGATAGACATATGACGATAAACATGGCGGTAACGCCACAACATGGGGCTGACAAATAATACCAGCGTAATGTGTTCGATAAGAACGATTTGCAAGGTTGAATAACCGGAGCTTAACAACGGGTAGCGGATTAAGGTATCCAATGCCCACATAAAACACGCGATCATGATAAAAAATGTTCCTGCCATCTTGATTTTCTCCAATCAATAAGATGAACAGGGGTGATGAGAATAAATAGTACCAAGCTCCACGTTTAAAAAAGCACATATAAAGCTCCTATTACTAGGAGCATCAAAAGCTTGGTCGATCTTCTATCATCCGGACTGTAACCGTCGGCTCTGGCATCTCACCAGATCTGCTGACCCTTGTTCACAAGGAACAAGGCGCTCGCGGGCTGTTTAGCTGGATGATATCACCCAAGAAAAAATACCGCCGGTGGGGAATTTCGCCCCGCCCCGAAGTTCGATTAATGTAAATTTACGTATTTAACTCTAAATCCATGTCACTCATTAGGCAGTAATTAATAGGCTCTTTAAACCCATCAAGGGCGCAAAAATCTGACTGCCATGCCAACACTTTGGTTATAAATAAAATTTTTCCGTAAGTAAAATCCAGACCTCAAACACGACAATTAAAAACCAATAATAACTATATCTCTTGCGAAAGTACTGTTGTATTGACTTTAAATAACGGAACTTCAACGGCTAGCGCTGACTCATGCAAAAGATCTATTACCATACTTCATTGATTATTAAATGTGTAAAAGACATAAGCCGATAAGCTTATGTCTTGTTTTATGAGCATCTAAAAAAATCAGGAACGGATTTCAAATACATTTTCAATGGTGGCAACAACATGTCCATGACTTGCTTAAACATGTCTAAATACTACGAAGACTTAAAAAATTAAGCTATTAAGTCAGTCCACTCTATAAATGGATTATCCATCAATTTCCAATGTTCAGGACCTTCTGCCATTTCTTCATCATTAAGCAAGCAATTATTGAACTTATCAATAAGATTTGACTCATCCATCTCCATGCCTATTAGCACAATCTCTTGACGCGCATCGCCTGTACTCGTGTCCCAATTACTTTCTATGATGTCACGGTTTTGCTGATCTTGTGGCCATTGCTCTTCAGGAATGGTTGCCCACCAATATCCAGCTAGACCATGTCTAGCCATCGCGCCCGCTTGTGACCAAGAACCTGCCAGTTTGGGATGAGATGCTAGCCAAAAAAAACCTTTAGATCGAATCACACCTTTCCACTCTGTATTAATAAAATCGTAAAACCGCTGCGGATGAAAGGGGCGTCTAGCACGATAAACAAAACTACTGATGCCATACTCTTCCGTTTCAGGTGTATGTTCCCCTCTAAGCTCTTTTAGCCAACCTGGTGCTTCAGAGGCTTCATCAAAATCGAATAAATTTGTGTTCAACAACTTATCTAAATCTACTTGACCAAATTGAGAAATTTCAATATTAGCTCGCGGATTTAACGAGTGAATAATTGCCAGCAATCTTTCTTTTTCAGCATCTGAAATCAAATCAATTTTATTCAACACAATGACGTCACAAAATTCGATTTGATCAATCAATAAGTCGACCACGGTGCGTTGGTCCTCCTCACCCAATGATTCGCCTCGAGACTGTATACTGTCATAAGAGCTATAGTCCTTTAAAAAATTAAAGGCATCAACGACGGTCACCATGGTGTCTAGACGGGCAAACTCACTGAGAGAAAAACCATCATCATCTTCAAAAGTAAAGGTTTCCGCAACAGGTAATGGTTCAGAAATGCCAGTTGATTCGATAACCAGTTGATCAAAACGATTGTCTTCTGCCAGACGTCGCACTTCTATCAATAAATCTTCTCGTAAAGTGCAGCAAATACAGCCATTACTCATTTCTACGAGTTTTTCATCGGTTCTGGACAACTCAGCTCCACCTTCTCTAACCAATGCTGCGTCAATATTTACCTCAGACATATCATTTACGATAACGGCAATGCGTCTACCTTCACGATTATTCAAAATATGATTGAGTAGCGTAGTTTTACCTGCGCCCAAAAACCCGGACAACACAGTCACAGGCAGTTTTTTTTCGATGGCTAAGGAATTACTCATTGGCTCTCTCTTCTCTATCAATTTATATAAGGGTTATAAAAAATACTTGAAAAATATAGGTACGTAAGATTATGAAAAATAAAAAGCATATCGATTGGTTGCGTTTTTGTCTTAAATGGTGCGAGACAAACAAGGTAAGGATTTACTAAGGTGGTCAGGACCCCAAGTTTGGTAACCAGCACTAGCGGTATGAATTTGCTTAAAACTATAAACCTTAAGTCACATGTTTAACGCCGCTCCTTTCTCCTACCAGAACGTACAAAATCTTTTTTTAGCTTCTAAAATTTATATTGCTTCTAATGTATCTAGCACCTCACTACCTATACGGAAATTTGTATAGGTGAAACAGTAAACATCACTATAGTTGCCAAATATCTTGTAATGTTATAACATAACAATAAATAATTCAACTGAGTTCTAAATATTAATGATTAACGATCTTCCTGATATCTCTGAAAACCTAAATGTAGCACCACATTCTTCTTGTTTAGACTGGGTTGGCATGGAGAATATTGCCTTACCTATTTACATAGAAAATACGCTTTGCCCAAGTCAAGTCAATGCTTTCGTGAGCTTAGATGACCCTGCTGTCAAAGGGATTCACATGTCTAGGCTATACATTCGCCTACTAGAATTAGTCAAATTAAAAATACTCAATTTTTCGCACCTCAAAGACACATTGCAAGATTTCCTCAAGAGTCACGAAGGCTTATCTAGCAATGCAAAACTACATATAAAAAGTCAGCTATATGTCGAGCGTCCCGCATTGATCAGTCCGCTGACTGGCTGGAAAAGCTACCCTTTTGAGCTGGTCTGCCAGCTCATTGATCAGCAATTTTTCTTTGAGGTTCAAGTTGAGATCCCGTATTCATCTACTTGTCCTTGTTCGGCTGCCTTATCACGTAGTTTGATTCAGCAGCAGTTTCAAAAAGCATTGTCAGAGAAACGATTTGATCTGACCAATTCAGAAGAAGTTATCGATTGGTTAGGGACTACCGAGGCGATTGTTGCAACCCCGCATAGTCAGCGTAGCGTGGCCCAATTAAGGTTTAAGGTCTCAACTGAGTTAGCTGAACTGCCACTCATCGCAATCATTGACCAAGCAGAACACGCCCTTGCGACACCTGTGCAAACAGCGGTAAAACGGGTAGATGAACAAGCTTTTGCACTGGCAAATGGACAAAACTTGATGTTCTGTGAAGATGCCGTACGGCGGTTACGTCATACATTCTTAGACTATGCCAATATTTTAGGATTTAAATTCAAAGTCATTCATGCAGAAAGCCTGCATGCACATGACGCTGTTGCAGAAGGTTCATGGCAATGGTGAACGCAAGCACGTCTATTTTCTTAGCAATGGAACATGGCAAAAAAGGTCAAAAGTACTGCTTTGATAAGGTGATGAAGCAGATTCCTTGGAATGAGCAAGGCTTGATAGCAGCGATTGCACAAGATGCCCAAACTAAAGAAGTATTAATGTTGGCTTGGGTCAATGCCGAAACGCTCATAGAAACCTTAACCACTAAAAGAGTCTGCTACTGGTCGCGTTCGAGACAAACTTTATGGCGCAAAGGAGAAAGCTCTGGTTATCACCAGCAGCTTATCGATGCCAAATTAGATTGTGATGGAGATGCTGTTTTATTTTCAGTTCAGCAACATGGCCCCGCCTGTCACACCTTGCGACCCAGTTGTTTTTATCTAGGCTTAGAATTGACACAAGTATCAATCTTAAGCAATCCTTTATCCAATACCAATAAGATATCTTATGATTCTTAGATTAACACACCAAGTGCAACGCTAAATTATATTATAGAACACCTGATTG
>NZ_JBQSXN010000116.1:0-6832 GCF_052378235.1 Psychrobacter sp. AOP3-A1-26 | reverse complement strand
TATTTAAAAATTTGCCCCTTAGTTTCTAAATTCATATAGCTGTAATGCAAATAGCGATGCGCCTCTAAATCCTCAAGCCGTTTGGGCGTACCGTGAATTTGCAGATATTTAGGCGATGCGCATAAAATTACGCGAATAGGTGCAATCTTCTTAGCAATAAGTGATGAGCTTTCAAGCTGTCCAATACGCAGTGCAATATCAAACCCTTCTTCAACAATATCGACTTTTCGGTCGCTCAGCTGTAGATCAACGATGACTGAAGGATAGCGAGCCTGAAAATCAGCAATCAATTTTGCCATATGCTTTAGGGCAAATGAGACAGGCGCACTGATCCGCAACGTACCCTTAGGAAGCTGCTGTAAGCCGCCCAATTGCGCCTCCATATCATCAATGCTCAATAAAATCTGCTGCGCATGTATAAAGTATTGGCTGCCAGCTTCAGTCACGCTCACTTTACGAGTGGTACGATTAAGCAAGCGAGTATGTAGTTGCTCCTCAAGCCTAGAGACATATTTACTCACCAGCTGCGCGGAGAGCTGCAAAGTGTTTGCCGCTTGACTAAAGCTGCCTTCGTTTACTACTGCTACAAAGGCTCGCATCGCATCGATTCTATCCATAAACACTCCAAAGTGATCTGAGTTGCTAGTTCGGTTCTGAGCTATTATCAACACTATGTTGTTAATTATTCAATGTTACCACTCTTACTCTCATACTGCATTGGTAGTAAAGTAGGGTTATTCTAAAAGATTAAACCTTAAAAAGTGGTCAGCGATTATCTAGAGCGTATGGCAGGCAAAGAGACGCTTATTATCGAATGGGCATAATTTATTATTAGCACAGTTAGATAAAGAGAAAACATATATGAATATCGATTCTAAAAATCGCTATGGGCGCGTTAGCAAATTTTTGCATTGGAGTATGGCACTATTAATCACATGGCAGCTGCTTAAGTTTGCTGATCGTATCAGTGATGGCGAGCATTGGGTTGGACAGACTTTGGTGCCTTGACATGTCTCTATTGGCATACTATTGCTAGTATTAATAGTCCTAAGACTGCTCTGGGTGGCGACACAGCGTCACCAGCGCCCTGAGCAAGATCCAGCCACCGCCAAGCTGGTTACCGCAGGACATAGCCTTCTCTACGCTTGTATGTTATTGATGCCGCTAACGGGAATCATGGTTATGCTGGGAGGTGGGTATGGTGTCACTGCCTTTGGTATCGAGATAGTGGCTAAAGGTGACGAGCTGGCTTGGGCGGCAACGCTAGGTGAGCTGCATTCACCACTGGCTTGGTTATTAGCTGCCTTAATCATTGGGCACACTGCTATGGCTTTGATCCATCATTATGTTCGCAAAGACGATACCCTGACGCGGATGTTATAGCACCAGAATTTGAGCTACCACTGCGCTTTAAGAGTAGTCTATAGAGATCACTGGTATCAAAAATACCAGTGATTTTTTTAGTGTTTAATCGTTACGGCTCTTTTGATCGCCTGCCATCTAAAAATAATGCCTTTAGTAAACTAATAGCCATTAAAATAATAATGAATGAGAATGGTATTGCCGCGATAATCATCGCCGAGGTAATAGCATCTAAGCCGCCAGCTAATAATAATGCGGCAATGACAGAAGCTAGGGCAATGGCCCAAACAATAATATGTTTTTGACCATTCTCAATCTCGACTTCGCCGCCAGCGTTGAGCATGTTCACAACCAACATTGCAGAATCAGCAGAAGTGACTAAATAGGTTAATAGTAGTACCACAACCATTGCTGATAGCATTTTTGCCATTGCAGGCTCTAACATAAAGCCAATAATTTCAAACAGCTGCGCGGTTAATCCTGAGTCAAAAATTTTCCCGCCAGCGATACCGCTTAACTCTAAATCAATGCCTGTACCACCAATAAAAGAGAACCAGATGAAGAGAGTAAGGCTCGGAGCCACAATACCAATTAAGCCAAATTCACGAATGGTACGATTTTTGGATATGCGGGCTAAAAACATACCAACGAACGGCGCAAAAGCAATCCACCATGCCCAATAAAAAATAGACCAGCTGGTTTGCCAGCCACCCAGTTCGGTATTAGGATCCCAAACGGTAAACACCATTGCTGGCAGATTGACGACATAACTAGCAATCCCTTTACCTAGCATCTCTAGTGCAAACATAGTAGCGCCAAAGATTAAGAAAAAGGCTAATAGTAAAAATGACAATACCATATTAAGGTTACTTAACCATTTTACTCCGCGTCCCACACCTGACAAAGCCGAAATCATCGATAGACACATGACTACAAACAGCGATACTAATAAAGCGCCTGTAGTTGGTTCAGGATTAATAGGGTTAGTGACCAACCATGCAATACCAGTAATGCTATAAAGACCAGAAGCAAATGAGCTGAGGCCGATACCAATGGTTTGCGCGATACCGAATATGGTCGCAATCACTGCAGAGATATCAATGATGTTGCCTAACGGTCCCTCTAAATGTTTACCAAATAAAGGCGTTAATGCCGAGCGCATGGTGAGTGGTAAGCCACGAGAGTAACTAAAAAAAGCCAGGCAAATACCGACCAGACAATAAGTTGCCCAAGCACTAATACCCCAGTGCAAAAACGAATAGCGAAAAGCACCATCTAAAGCAGCGGCTGTCTTGGGTATAACCACACCATCTACAGCCGTTAATGTATTAGAAGCCACTTGATCTTGATAAAAAGCAAAAACATCAACGCCTTCGGGTAATATGAGATCATTAGCATTTAGCGCCAAAATTATTATCTCTTTTGACATAATGGTATCGGGATTACTTGCTAAGTGCCAAATGGGTTCAGCAGCACTATAGGTCAATACCCCAATGCCAATACCCGCGCCAAAAATCATAGAAAACCATGAGAAATTAGAGAATTCAGGTTTTCCATTAGGATCAGAGCCAAGTTTAGTGCGTCCAAACGATGGCCATAAAATAGCGGTCAAACAGACCAATATATAAAAGGCTATCGAATAGGTGTAATAGCTATTGAGATTGGCGTATGACCAATTTTTCATCGCATCTAAAATAGCACCAGAACGTTCAATATCGCTCAGAATCCAAATAACGACCAGCGTTACTAGGATTTTTGAGGTTATCGTCACGATACGATTAAAACCTTTATAAAATCCTTTGTCATGGGTTTTAATCTTTAACTCTTTTAATGGGGGTCGAATAGGCATAGTTTTTTCCTTAAAACTTAATGCAATTAACCATTTACATTTATTACCTCATGATAAAAGGATTAGCCATCGGCTCTGCCGAAATATTAATCCACGTCGTTTTGGTGCGAGTATATTCTAGTACTGAATCGCTACCTGCTTCACGCCCATATCCTGATTGGTTGTAACCTCCAAACGGTGCCGTAGGAGAAATCGCTCGATAGGTATTAACCCAGCAGATGCCTGAACGTATCTGCTGCGAAACACGATGTGCACGAGCTAGATTTTGGGTAAAAACGCCAGACCCCAAGCCATAAACACTATTATTTGCCATAGCAATGGCTTCATCTTCAGTATCAAAAGCGACCAACGACATCACAGGACCAAACATCTCAATAGTTTGCGTTTCGATATCGGTGTTCGGGCATTCTACCAAGGTAGGACTAAAATAATTGCCATTTACCAAAGTAGAGTCTGTAGGCGGCTGTCCGCCAAAACGAATAGTCGCCCCTTGTGAGATAGCTTTGCTAAGCGTGTCTTTGATGCGCTCAACTTGAGCTTTAGTACATAAAGGACCCACATGAGTTTGAGGATCAAGAGGATTGCCAATAACTATATTTTTAGCTTTTTCTTCTACACGCTTGATGATTTCAGGCAAAATAGAACGCTGCACAAAGCCTCGCGATCCTGCGACACAGGACTGACCAGAAGCGCCAAAGTTACCAGCAATTAAGCCATTAGCAGCACTTTCTAAATCAGCATCATCAAAAACGATGATAGGGGATTTACCGCCAAGCTCTAAGCTAGTCACCGCAAAGCTATTGGCAGAGTTTCTGACCACATGACGCGCGGCATCAGGACCACCAGTAAAAGCAATTTTATCCACATCAGGATGACTGGTTAGCGGAATAGCACAGTTCTGGGCATCGCCTGTAATCACAGATACTACCCCTTTAGGGAAACCGGCTTGCTCAATCAGTTTGGCAAAGGCAAACATGGGACAAGGGGCTATCTCAGAGGCTTTTAAAATAATGCTACAGCCCGCGGCTAAGGCCGGACCAAGTTTAGTCGCTGTCAAAAACATCTGCGCGTTCCATGGTACGACAGCAGCGACTACGCCAATGGGCTCACGGCGAGTAAAGACAAACATATCCGGCTTATCAATTGGTAGCGTTGCGCCTTCAATTTTATCCGCAAGCCCCGCGTAATAGCGATAATAGTCACCGATATATTTGGTTTGGGCAACAGTTTCGTGCGCCAGCTTGCCACTATCAGTCGTCTCTATTTTTCCTAACTCATCAGCGTTTTGTTCAACCAGTTCAGCGAGACGATACAGCAGCTTGCCACGACTAGAGGCAGTCATTTTCGCCCATTCAGGATTATTTAATGCAGCCTTTGCACCGCGAACCGCACGTTCAACATCAGCAGGACTAGCACAGGCAAATGTCGCCCAAGCTTCGCCCGTTGCAGGGTTATAACTGTCCATACGTTGGTTATCGCTACCTTCGCACCATTCCCCGTTGATATAGAGTTGGTAATGAGGTTTAGTCATGATTCTCTCCAAATTATTTGTCGGACTATTTATCACTTAATTCTAGCGAATTTAGCTTGATAAGATTATGCAAATGCTGGCATGACGTCATCAATAAGACGACGTAAAGAGTCGCGTTTTTGCTCAAAAGTCATACTAGAGTCAATCCAAAAGGCAAACTCGTCATAGCCTAAATCTTCATAATGTTTCAGCTTTTTGATAACTTGCTCAGCCGTCCCAATAGGCATATTCTCAAGCATTTTTTCGGGTGCATACATCTGCATCTTTGCCATCTCATCATCGCTTAATGGCTTAATAAGTCCTTGGGTAACGGGACGCTCATTTTTAAACCATGAGCCAAAATAACAATAAAAACGACTGATGCATTTAGCAGCTTCAGCGACCTCATTGGCATCGCTGCCGACATAAGCATGTTGCAAAAGCATGATTTTTGGATCTTTACCGTCTCCGTATTCTGCTTTGGCATTTTTAAAGGCTTTCATTAAGCTTTCAATCTCATCTAAACCTTGCCATAAGGGGGTAACTTGCACGTTACAGTTATTTTTAACGGCGAAGTCATGACTATCCGGAGCGCGAGCGGCAATCCACATCGGTATACCGCCTTGTTGAATAGGCTTAGGTGCCGAGGTCGTATTTGGGAATTTTGAATATTTGCCATCGTGAGCATAGTCGCCTTGCCATAATTGCTGAACCGCGGGCAC
The DNA here is from genome assembly GCF_052378235.1 of Psychrobacter sp. AOP3-A1-26. Lineage (NCBI taxonomy): Bacteria > Pseudomonadati > Pseudomonadota > Gammaproteobacteria > Moraxellales > Moraxellaceae > Psychrobacter > Psychrobacter sp. AOP3-A1-26. Next base: position 1,389 of record NZ_JBQSXN010000116.1, on the reverse strand, counting down.
CAGCTCGCGCATACGGCCACCAGCTTCCATCGCATCCATACCCGGCATCAAACGCTCGTACTCAAACATATAAGCGCCGCGAGCAATCCCTAAATCCAATCTGCCTTTAGTTAGAATATCAGTCATAGCCGCTTCACCCGCTAGTCTTATTGGATGCCAAAAGGGCGCAATAACAGTACCGGTGCCTAATCTGACATTCTTAGTATGATGAGCTAAGTCCACTAAGTTCAAAAATGGATTAGGGGCGATAGTAAAATCCATACCGTGATGCTCGCCCGTCCAAATAGCATGCATGCCACCTTCATCAGCCATCTTAGCTAGCTCGATAAAATCAGTGTAAAGTTGCTGATAGCTTTGCGATTCATCGATACGTTCCATATGCATAAATAGTGAGAATTTCATGACACAACTCCTTTGCGTTAGTGCTTTGTTATTTATAAAGGTTTAAAAAATTGTTGTTAAAATATTAAGTTTAATGAACTTTACCGCTGTCCTCGCGACCAACGTAGACGCCATAAAAGCCGTTTTTACTTTCTAAAGCATAGCGAGTCATCATGGTTGCCATAGCTTGGGTAGCAAAGTCTTGTTCAGCTAAGCGGTCAATATCAACATAATGACCTAGCCCTTCAGGTGCTGATGATTCTGCAAAAGCTCGATAAAAGATATAATCCTGCTTGTTCTTAGTATCCTCAAATATTGAGAAGACGGCGCCCAGTTGAGCGTCAATAGCACTGTCAGCTAAATATTGCTGAATAGTAGTGACAGCATTGGTGTTGTCATTAGTCATTGTTATAGGAAGCGTGAGCTTACCCTCACTATTTTGGATGAGGAGCACTTTACGTTCGTGCTCGATAATCACTCCGACACACACTTGTTTTTGTTGAGTGCTAATCTCTGCCGCTTCGCGTTCAAGCCCTAGACTGAAATAACCGCCAGAAGCATAGCCTAATCCCAACCCTTCACGAGTCGAGAAGTCCAGTACTTCGCCAATCAACAAGTTATGATCGCCTACTTCTAAATTGCGATCTGTTTTACAAGAAAAATGAGTTAGTGCATTATCAATGACTGGATTACCTTGATCATCTATATGCCACTCTATCTGACCAAAACGATCTTCTTTGGAGCCAGCAAAGATATTAGAGATATGCTGCTGCTCTTCGCCTAGAATATTAACCGCAAAATGCTCACAATTAGCAAATATGTCGAAACTGGATAAAGATTTTGCTGGACAGACCAGCAACAACGGGGGATTAAGTGATACCGAAGTAAATGAATTAGCAGTAAAGCCGACTGGTTTGCCGTCGTTATTCATAGCGGTTATCACCGTGACCCCAGTCATATAGCTACCAAAAGCATTACGTAAAGCTTTAGAATCAAGTTGTTTCATAA
>NZ_JBQSXN010000115.1:0-7021 GCF_052378235.1 Psychrobacter sp. AOP3-A1-26 | reverse complement strand
AATATCTTAAGTTACCCTAAATTACCTTTGCTAAAAAAATATAAGAGAGAGCCATTATGAGTCATCATTCTTCATTATTTGACAGCTACAGTACTCGCCGCATTCGTCCACCCAAAAATAAAATCGGTACCGCAGTCAAGCATGACAGCGCTATCAGCCATGTGATGGGCACCGCGACCTATGTAGATGATATGCTAAAACCACAAGATACGTTACATTTAGCCATAGGCAAAAGCGATCACGCTCATGCCAGAGTATTGAGCATGGACTTGAATGCGGTAAGGGCAGCAGATGGGGTAATCGACGTTATTACTTTTAAAGATTTGCCAGCCAAAACCGATATCGGTCCAGTATTCGATGGTGACCCGTTGATGGTAGATGAGATCACAGAATACGCTGGACAAACTTTATTTGCCGTCGTCGCCACCAGTCATCGTGCAGCCAAAAAAGCCACGCTTAACGCTATTGTAGAATATGAACCATTACCAGCAATATTGACTATTGATCAAGCACTTGAGCAAGAGCAATTTGTGCGTCCCAGCCACTTTATGGAGCGCGGCGATGCGCAAGCTGAGTTAAAATCGGCACCGACGCGCATCTCAGGCCATATACATATGCTCGGCCAAGAGCATTTTTATCTTGAAGGACAGGTATCCTATGTCGTGCCTTGTGATGATGGCGGTCTGGAAGTTTATACCTCATCGCAGCATCCGAGTGAAGTGCAGCAACTGGTTGCCGAAGTGGTGGATCTGCCTTTTCACGCAGTCACAACAATCGTGCGTAGAATGGGTGGCGGCTTTGGTGGTAAAGAGACACAAGCTGCCGCTTGGGCGTGTCTGTGCGGTGTCGTTGCCAAACGCCATAATGTCCCAGTAAGCATGCGTTTAGATCGTCAGGATGACATGGTGGTCACTGGTAAACGCCATGAATTTGCCAATCGATATGATGTCGGTGTCAATGATGAAGGTCAAGTGCTAGGCGTCGATATGCAGCTATCAGGACTATGTGGTTATTCACCAGATTTGTCCGATGCCATTGTCGATCGGGCGATGTTTCACTGTGATAACGCTTACTATTATCCAGCGGCACAAGTAGCAGGTCATCGCTGTAAGACCCATACGGTATCGAACACCGCTTATCGAGGTTTTGGGGGCCCACAAGGTTTATTGACTGCCGAATATATGATGGATCATATCGCTTATACGCTGGGTAAAGATCCTTTGCAAGTGCGTTTAGCGAATCTATATAAAAACGGTCAAAGCACCCATTATGGTCAGCCGATTGAGCATTTTGATTTGGCTACTATTATGCAGACGCTAGCCGATGACAATGAGTATGATAAGCGCCGTCAGCAGATTACAGAAGCCAACCAAAAGGCTGAAGCCGAAGGCAGTGATAAGCGTTTGGGTCTGGCTCTAACCCCTGTGAAATTTGGGATTTCATTTACCGTGCAAACGCTGAATCAAGCGGGAGCCTTAGTGCTGATCTATACCGATGGTACGATTCAGGTCAATCACGGTGGTACCGAAATGGGGCAAGGGCTGTATATCAAAATCGTCCAAATCGTCGCCAATGAATTTGATGTCGATTCAGATACCGTCAAAGCAACTGCAACACGCACGGATAAAGTGCCGAACACGTCACCGACGGCTGCTTCATCGGGTACGGATATGAATGGTAAAGCGGCGCAAAATGCTTGTATCACTATCAAAAACCGTTTAATTGAGTTTGCCGCTGAGCACTTTGAAGTAGCTGCAGAAGATATTAGGTTTGAGAATAACCATGTCCACGTCGGCAATAAAGAAACATTCACCTTTGCTGAATTTGTGCTACTGGCTTATCAACATCGTATTAGCTTATCTTCTACTGGTTATTATAAAACGCCAAAGATATTTTATGACCGCTCAAAAGCGTGGGGTCGTCCATTCTTCTACTTTGCGCTAGGTGCCGCTTGTTCTGAGGTTGAAATTGACACCTTAACAGGAGAGTATAAAGTGCTGCGCTGCGATATCTTACACGATGTCGGCCAGTCGATTAACCCGGCTATTGATATCGGTCAGATTGAAGGTGCCTTTGTCCAAGGCATGGGCTGGCTCACCGCTGAAGAATTAATCTGGGATAAAAAAGGCAAATTGGCGTCTAATGCGGCGGCAAATTATAAAATTCCAACGGCCCATGATTTACCGAAGCAATGGAGCGTCAAACTGTTTGATCGCAAAAATGAAGAGCAGACCATTTATAACTCCAAGGCCGTTGGAGAGCCACCATTCATGCTAGCGGCCAGTGTCTGGTGTGCGATTAATAATGCGATTGCCAGCTTAGGTGATTATAAGAAAAACCCAGAGCTGAGCATGCCTGCTACGCCAGAAGCGGTACTAAAGGCAGTGATGCGACTGCAAGATCAATCATGGGAGATTGCTTCTCAATCAGAGGAGGACACTGTCGATAGCTTAACGCCAGCTGATGACGATTGCGGGATTGATGATGATCGCGTGCTGCCGCAGCAAGTCCCGCATGGTGAAGATGTCAATCCGCCAGAGGCTGATGGTCAATTGGTCGATGAGCAGCCTGAGGCGATAGAAAATCCCAATGTATCAACGGCTCGTGGACCTGCGCACAGTGAATAATTCAGCAGCGCGACAAGTATCATCGCCATCATCATCGCTGCCACCGACGCGCTGGTATGACGGACTGGCGCAGTATCAGCAGCGCGGTATTGCTCACGTTTTGGCGACGGTCGTTGCAGTGAATGGCTCAGCACCTCGGGCGCTACAATCTAAAATGATTGTGACGCTTGATGCTTGCTGTGACACCTTGGGTGGTGGCAGTTTGGAGCATGATGTGACGATAACTGCTAGGCAGTTGCTGAATGGTGAGCTAGATCCAAATGAATCCAGAGGCTTTAAGCCATTAAAAGAAGGTAAGTCTAAAAAAGCGCATGAAGTACGCCGCGATGCCGTCTATGCCAAGCATTATCCATTGGGTGCTACATTAGCCCAATGCTGCGGTGGCAGTGTGACCGTCATGTTTGAATGTTTTAATGTGACGCCGCCCATGTCGCTGTTAGTGTTTGGGGCAGGGCATGTCGCAGCTGCCTTGATGACCATACTCGCTGAGCTGCCTTGCCAAGTGGACTGGGTGGATAGCCGGCCTGAGATGTTTGAGCGTTATCTGACTGATGATTCTGCGGCGGTAGATGGGCAAGTTGCTTATCAATTACCGCCGCATATTCGCCCGCATATTGACGAAGATCCGGTTGATTTTGTCCAACCGTTTATTGCGAATAGCATGAAAGGTACCTCAGCAAGAAAAGGCACTCAACACTTTGTATTGGTTATGACCCATGATCATAGTCTTGATTTTGAGTTGGTACGTGCCACGCTGGATGCTTATATAAAAGTCGATTCAGAGATTGGTACAGAATTTGATACAGAATTTGATAATGCAATACCAAACTCTGACAATACTATCAGCATCGATGAAAATTCGTTACCGTCGACAGCGTACCTTGGCTGTATCAGCTCGGCAACCAAAGCCAAACGTTTTAGAGATCGATTGCTGCAACGTGGCTATAACGAACAAATCGTCGATAAACTAACTATGCCCATTGGTCTTGATGTTGGTGGTAAAGAGCCGATGGCGGTTGCAATCTCCATCGCCGCGCAAGTTTTGCAGCTTTATAATCATTTATAACTAGAATTAACCATCACTGATATAAACCCTAACCGATAGATTTCTAATTATTTATAAGTCTGTCCACCATTATAAATCACACTGTTATTAGCTTGGGTTAGCCATAATGATATATGGGCTGCACTCAGTAGCTTTGTGTTCGCACTATGGTGGGTCGACGATATTTATTAACTTTGACGCAAATACTTATTACTTATTGTGAGATTTTATTATGACCATACATATTTATCAGGCGCAATTGCTGCACTATTTGACCGAAGAAAATCTTGCTAACAGAATGCAGCGCGCCACTTCGGATGCGGCTGATTTAACAAATACTGAGCGCCCAGACCTTACGGTGGTAGATAAAAACGTCACCTTGTTACCTGTTATCGCAGGCGTGAAAGTTTACCCTGAATATATTGCCGATGCTGCGCTGGTGGTCGATGATGCAACGGGTTGTGTGGTAGATTACGGCAGTAAAAAAGCCATCATGGCAGAATATGCTAGTAGTAGTGCCCAAGAAGGCAAAGCGCCGGTAAAGATTCATGATTACCAAGATAAGCTTATCATGCCAGGCTTTATTGACACCCATGTACATTATCCGCAGATAGATATGATTGCAGCGTTTGGTGAGCAATTGCTTGATTGGCTCAATAACTATACTTTTGTCACCGAAGCTAACTTTGGTGATCCAAAAGTGGCGCACGATACTTCAAAGTTTTTTTTAAACCAGCTGCTTGCCAACGGTACCACCAGTGCCTTGGTATTTTCAACCAGCCATCCTGAATCGGTTGAAGCCTTTTTTACTGAAAGCGAACGTCTAAATACTCGTATGATTACTGGTAATGTATTGATGGATCACAATGCGCCTGAGCATTTGTGTGTGCCAACAGAGCAAGGTATCCGCGATACACAAAATATCATCGATAAATGGCACGAACGTGGCCGTCAGCATGTGGCGATTACGCCAAGATTTGCCATTACTTCGACGCCAAAACAATTGCAAATGACAGGTGAGCTCTATCGCAGCTATGATAGTGTGTATCTGCAAACGCATCTGGCTGAAAATCTCGATGAAGTGGCTTTTGTACGTGAGCTTTATCCCAACCATAAAGGCTATCTCGACGTTTATCACGATTTGGGGTTATTGGGTCGGCGCACGACTTTAGCACACGGTATCTACCTTGAAACAGCAGAGTATGAAGTGCTGCGTGATACTGGCACCCAAATAGCCCATTGCCCAACGTCCAATTTATTTTTAGGTAGTGGTTTGTTTGATTTGTCCAAAACGCTGAGCTATACCGGTGTCAGTATTGCCACTGATGTAGGTGCAGGGACCAGTCTGTCAATGTTAACGACTTTATCAGAAGCTTATAAAGTTCAGCAGTTACAAAGCAATCCGTTATCAGCACATCAAGGGTTGTACCAAATTACCTTAGGCAATGCCCAGTCGCTATTATTAGATGACAAAATTGGTAATTTTATGCCTAATAAAGAAGCGGATTTTGTGGTGATAGATATGGGTGGTACTGATTTAATGGAGCGCCGCATGACACAGACTAAGTCACTTGCCGAGCAGTTATTTGTGCTGATGATGCTCGGTGACGATAGGGTCATTGAAGAAACCATTATCGCTGGCGTAAGCCGTTATAAAAAAGCGACTGCTGTATAAGAGGTGTTGATTCATAGCTTAACTATGAATCAAACGGAGATTTTGAAAGCGCGCCGCGTTCATTTATTAGGATTTTTAAGTCTTAATACTATAAATGCGGAGCGCTTTTTCTAATTTAGTATCTATTACTCCTGAGAATCATCAAGCCATACCCAACCGTTTTCTAGCCATTCGCTTAAGTCGTCTGGGTCAATAGCAGTAACATCTTGACCTTGTAAACGCTCGCCATTTGCTAGACGTACTAGCGCCGCTATCGCTGAGTCATCAAGACCATCAAGTCGCTGACCATTGGCGTATAGCACGATGCCATCATCCGTCTGACTGTATAAAAGACGATTACTATAATCTGCTTGTAGCGTTGCGCCCTCAGTCAAAGCTTGCATCAGCTCATCGGTATCCAGCGTTTCTTCTGGCATCAGCGCATCATATTGACGTTTGCTGACCACTTCAGCGACTGCCTGACGAATAATATCGTCACCACGCTCAGACTGGAGCATGTGTAATAGCTGAGCTTTGATCGCCTCGATACTGTCAGCTTGTAATTCACCTGATGCTTGTAGCGCTTGAGGCAATAACATAGGAACAAATAAATCGCTATCGTTGGTAGCGATATCCGCCATATTGTCGATGACTTGCATCAAGTTCGGACGACGACAGCCAAAAGAGAAGGTTAGGCAGTCATCTTGGGCGACACCAAAATGTGACAACTTCGGTGGCACATAAAGAACATCACCCGCTTCTAATATCTCATCAAAGACAATCTCGCCCATATCATTGAAAAGCCGAATAGGCTCATCAGCGACAAACTCAGTATCTTTATCGCAAAACTTGCCCAGTTGCCAACGGCGCTGACCATAACCTTGCGCTAAAAAAACATCGTAATCGTCATAGTGCTTACCAACCGAGCCGCCTTTTGGTGCATAGGAAACCATAATATCGTCACGTTGCCACTGTGGTATAAAGTCAAAGGCTTGCCACAATTGCCCAAGCTCAGGTGACCATTGTTCTAAGTTCTGTACCAATACCGTCCATTGCTCAGGCAAGTTATCAAAATCTGTTTCAGTTAGTGGGCTTTTTTTAAGCTGCCATTGCGGTGTATCTGCTTGTTTAACGCTGGCTTGGGTAAGCAGACGCGCTGAGGCATCTTCTTCTAGCGCTAAACCAAGCATATCGTCTGGCTCAAACATATCAATTAATTGTGGTAAGCCTTGCTTAATAAGTAGCGGTTTTTTTTGCCAGTATTCTGTTAAAAACTGCTCTGGAGTAATGGAGTCGGGCAAACAAAGGGGTATAGTACTCATTAATAAATCCGTATCTTTATATGGGCATGAGATTAATAGTAAGGATAGCTTTATAGGAGGCGTTTATTAGTTTATTATTATCACCTATCTGATGACTATCGCTTAAATGATGATTATCATCCAATCACTTGTAGGATATTTATGAAAAAATTACAGTTTATCGTCATCATCACTAGCGTGTTTATGCTACAGGCTTGTGTGCATAAAATCGTTACCGTACCTGCTAAAGTGGTTTATAAAACCACCAAAGGCGTGGTCAAAGGTACGGCTGCGGTTGGTAAAGCCATCATACCAGGCGACAGTGATGACGATGATGATAAAAAGGATAAAAAATAAAACCTTACCCGTTAACTATGAGTTTTTAAGACAAATC
>NZ_JBQSXN010000114.1:0-7277 GCF_052378235.1 Psychrobacter sp. AOP3-A1-26 | reverse complement strand
AGCAAAAAAAGCACCATTACTATTTTACTTTATTGATATTTATGAGGTTTTGATGAGTAAACACAATAAAAACCACAATCAACCCAGCCACAGCAAACCTGATTTGGTTCGCATGCGGCTTGATAAATGGTTATGGGCTGCACGCTTTTATCGCACTCGAACCCTTGCCAAAGAAGCCATTGAAAGCGGGCGAGTACATTATGCTGGTAGCCGCGTTAAGACCAGCAAAGAAATTATGGTTGGCGATGAGCTACAGATTCGTCAGGGCTCAGCTACGGCGATGACTGAAAAAACAGTGATTGTTGAGGCACTCACCGCACAACGTGGCAATGCGACCGCTGCCCAAGTTTTATATTCAGAGACTGAGGAAAGTGAAGAGCGACGCGCCTATTATGCCGAGCAACGTAAACTTGCCAATCTTGCCCGCCCTGATAATAAACCCAACAAAAAAGAGCGTCGTGATTTACAACGTTTTAAGAACAAGCAAGACTAAAAATATTAGGGTTTAACCTCATTTTTAAGAATATAGCTCTCAGCAGCGCCCTACGGTTTACTGGATTGAATGACCCAATTGTTTAGCCTCTACTCTTGCCATTCAAAGCATTAACCGTTACGCTGATAACTCATTAATTTACTCGATAACATGCTAATAAACCGCATTACCCATGCTGGTCTTGATAGCATGTTTTTTTGTTGTGATAAAAGGTCATTATATGCCAATCAAAGCGTCTACCCCCTCATCTGTGCTATTGGTTTGTTTGGGAAATATTTGCCGTTCACCGACCGCCGAAGAGATTTTTCGTCAGCAAGCAGCAATTGCAGGGCTGGCAATTAAGGTAGATTCTGCGGGTACTGGGGACTGGCATATTGGTCACGCACCCGATGAACGAGCACAGCGTCACGCTAAAGCCCACGGCTATAAAATTAATAAGCTGGTCGCACGGCAAGTAAGCGCCGATGATTTTCGTAATTTTAATTTAATCTTAGCTATGGATGCGCAAAACTTAGCCGACCTACAAGCCATTAAAGATGGCATGGCAGACACAGAAGATAATTTAGCCAAGTTAGCGTTATTCAGCGAAGAAGATCCTACCTACGGTGGCGACGATGTCCCAGACCCTTATACAGGCGATAGCGACGCATTTGAAGAAGTGATAGAACGTATCGAATCTAGTGCGCAAGCTTGGATTGAAAGCTGGAAAACTGCCTAGCAATAAAGCGCCATATTTCTGCTACTTTTATATCTAGCATCCTTTATAATGAACATCACATGATTTTTGTTTATCTGTCAGATTAGGCTATGTTATGACTTCAGCTTTGCGCCTTGATACCAGCACTCGACATGATTTACCAACTGATGACTTGCCAGTGGATTTATTAAACTGTCCAACAACTGATTTGTCATATAGCAATACCATGGCTTTAGCGTCTACTGCTGATTTGGTCGTGACATTGACGGATGAGGCGCAGCTCGATGCTTTTATGGCTGACTATGTAAAAGATACAACACCTAATAAGCCCTTGTTTGTGCTCTCTGGCGGCAGTAACGTGTTATTGCCGGCGCAATTAAATGCCATCGTATTACGTCCAAAAATGCGCGGTATCAATCTAACTGCGCAAACAGACAGTCATGTCGGTATTGAAGTGATGGCAGGTGAAAACTGGCATGATTTGGTGATGCATACCGTAGCTCAAGGTTGGTATGGACTTGAGAATCTTGCGCTGATACCCGGTTTAACAGGAGCAGCGCCTGTACAAAATATCGGTGCTTACGGTGTTCAATTAGAAGACTGCTTAGAATACGTGCGCGCCTATCATCTGCCTACTCAAACTTGGCATGAGCTAACAGCGGCTGACTGCGATTTTGGTTATCGTGATAGCATTTTTAAACGCAATCCAAATATCTGGTTAATCAGTCGCGTGGGTTTCCGCCTACATACAGATGCGACAAAGTTTTTAGCCAGCTACGGTGATGTACAAACAGTCGCCCAACGCTATGCAGCGGAGCAAGGTCGCAAGCAGCTTACGCCTTCTGATGTTATGCAAGCCATCATTGATATTCGCCAGCAAAAACTACCTGACCCTAAGCAGCTACCAAATTGCGGCAGCTTTTTTCAAAATCCTATCATCCCTCAAGCTCAATTTACGGCATTGCAAACACTCTACCCTGCTATCGTTGGTTATCCTATGCCTGATGCAATGATTAAAGTCGCTGCAGGCTGGCTAATTGAACAAGCCGGTCTAAAAGGTGGTGGCATAGCCCCAATTGTCACTCATAAGCAACAAGCATTAGTATTAACCAACCACACGCCTTATCAAGCCGTTCAAGAAGATGTGGCAGCCGCCCAAAAATTTATTGCTGATACTGTGTACGATAAGTTTGCCATTCAATTGTCGCGTGAGCCCGTGTGGGTAAATGCTGACGGCTCTATTGGATATGAAGAGCATGTGGTCTAAGCGGTCATGGTCTAAGCGATTATGGCGCTCTTACTTACGTTCAGCTGAGCGCATGATGAAGTTGTTTCGTATTATTAATGCCACTTTTTTGCTTGGCTCAACGGCGGTTATTTTAGTACTCATCAGTTTATTTACACCGCTATTTTCGCAAGCAGTGGTTTATCTATTTACCCTTCTACCCTTACCAAACATGCCTTCTACCGCCATGAGTACACCGCCTACCGCTTATGTAGTATTAGGTGGCGGTCTGACCAATGATCATAACAATCAAATTATCCTAAATAGCTATAGTCTTAATCGCGCCCGTACCGCTGCTACCGCCTATCACGATCTACCCCTTCCTATCGTACTAAGCGGTGCTGAAGCGCCTTGGCTTGGTCAGTGGCTTATCGAACATGGCATTGATGGATTGATTAGCGAAAATGCCAGTATGAATACCTGCGAAAACGCGCGATTTACCGCCAAACGTACTCCCCTATATCATGTATATCTTATTACTGATAGCTATCATATGGCTCGTGCGCGCAGACAATTTGCCTTAAACGGTATCAACAGCACACCGATTAACGCTCCTTTACCGGTCAGGCGTGATTGGATGGAACCAGCGAAAAACTTGAGCCATTCACGGCGCGCAGTCTATGAGATCGCAGCTTACCTACGTGATGTGATACGTCCACAAACAAACTGTCGTCAAGCCAAAGACGTAACGTCGCAACAGCTGTTGACGCCTAGAGGTAACGCTGCGAAGACAGATGATGACTAAATATCAATATCAATCTAGTACAAACGTCATCACATAACTGTTTACGGCATTGCTTTCAATAGGACAGAACGTCCATTAAATGGAGTAATGGGTGTATAATACGCTAAGAAACTGCTATTAAAGAGATTTGCCATGCTCAGTATATTTTTATTAATTCCCTTAAGTCTCATGCTGTTTGTGGTTGCTATTTGGGCCGTACGTTATGCCGTTAAGTCAAATCAGTTTGAAGATCTAGACAATGCCTCTCAGCGCATCATATTGGACGATCGCCAAGAGCGTCGACAAACGATGCAAGCGCACCAGCACTCAACGCCTGATCAGCAAGGCAATGATGTAGTAGCGACTGACACAGCTCATGATGCAGCAGCTGATACTGATTCAGATACGAGCAAGCTCTCCGATAGTGACCATAACCCCAAAATCTAGCTTTAATTTTTAGACTCTTTAGGAGAAACATCCTATGACTATTGCTTTACTAGTTGCGGCATTACTGATGGGTTTTTTTGGTTCACCACATTGTTTGGGCATGTGTGGCGGTTTGGTGACCGCATTTGGACTGTCTATGAAAGATGTCAGTCCAACCAAGCGCCGTGCCTTGGTAGCGACTTATCATTTAGGCCGTTTGACCAGTTATGCATTGTTAGGTTTAATCGCTGGACTTGTTGGTACTACTGTACTAGCGCCATTAATGACGAGTAACAATATACCGCGTATCTTATTAGGCTTAGTACTGGTATTTGTTGGTGTAACCATGCTTGGCGCACCATTTTTAACTAAGCTTGAGCGTTTTGGCATGCGATTTTGGCAGTACCTTAGCCCCATTCGTCAAAAAGTATTTCCATTGAATACTTTTCCGCGTGCACTGTCTGCTGGTCTTTTATGGGGCTTTTTGCCTTGTGGCTTGGTATATGGCGCTCTACTGATTGCCGTGGTCGCTCACAACCCGTTAAGCGGTGCAGCATTGATGTTTGTCTTTGGTCTAGGCACCGTACCAATGCTGGTTGCTACTCACGAAACCGTTGGCTGGTTGCGCGATAAGATTGGACGTTTTCGCTTAAGACAGCTGAATGGCGCTATCATGGTGTTGTCTGGCTTGGCCGTTGTTTTTGTTCCTATCGCCATGTCTAGCATGCACGGCAGTCATGATGGTGGGCACGGAGAGATGGATCACAGCAGCCATTCTGCTATGATATCTGACACAAATGATAGCGCGCACCACGATATGAGTGAAATGGATCACAGCATGCATAATATGGATGACGACGCAGCGACAATGGAACAACAGCACTAGTTTAATTGTCACTTATCTTTATTTGAAAAGATTTTGCTCAAAGAAAAAGCCCCCAACAAATCGTTGAGGGCTTTTTTAGCGCCAAGTAGTTAAAGGCTTGCTACTGCTGCCACTGTTCAAGTTTAAATTTAGTATCTAAGTGCTTTTCTAACGCTGGTATATTAAAAGCATCATCTTCACTCACAAAGCTAATACTGACACCTGTTTGTCCAGCACGCCCTGTACGACCAATACGGTGCACATAATCATCTGGCTGATCAGGCAACGTATAGTTAATCACATGACTGATATCATCGACATGAATGCCGCGTCCTGCTACATCGGTTGCCACCAAAATAGAAGCATGGCCATCTTTAAAGCGTTGTAGATATTTTTCACGCTTTTGCTGAATCACATCGCCCGATAGCATGACGATTTTATGCGCTTGGCGAAGCTTATGATACAAGCGTTTGACTTGGTCTTTACGATTGGCAAAGACGATGACCTTTTCTACTGCGCTATCAGTGATGATACGCTCTAAAGCTTCTAGTTTCTGATTTTCAGTTAACAAATAGAAATGCTGATCAACCAGTTCACTGGTTTTATGTTCAGGCTCAATTTCGACAAACTGTGGTTCATGCAGCCAGCGATAGGCCAAATTCATCACATCTTGGTTAAAGGTCGCAGAAAACAATAAGCTTTGACGATCGGTATTGGCTGGCATGCGACCAACCAAACGCTTGATATCGGGGATAAAACCCATATCCAGCATGCGATCCGCTTCATCCAATACCAGCACCTCTACTCTATCTAGATAGACCATGCCTTTATTGGCAAGATCAATCAAACGACCAGGCGTCGCTACCAAAATATCGACATACTGACGCTCAAGCTCGTGCTGCTGGGTTTCATAATTGGTGCCACCCATGATGCAAACGCTGTGTAGAGCAGTGTATTTGGTCAATTCGATGCAGTCGTCAAATATCTGCTGAGCAAGCTCACGAGTGGGCGCCATCACAACAGCACGTGGCTCACCTAAATAACGCTCTTCATCATTGCCAAACGGCCGCTTAAGCAGCGCCTCCATAATAGTCAATAAAAATGTTGCCGTTTTGCCAGTACCCGTTTGTGCCTGTCCAATGGCATCTTGATTTGCCAACGTATAGGGCAATATTTGTGCTTGAATAGGTGTTAATTCAGTAAAGCCTAAATCGCGCACTGCGCGTAAAGTCGCATCCGTTAGCGGTAAATCTGTAAACGTCGTAAAATTGCTCAAAAAAACATCCTTTTTGTATTAATCAATCATAGGTTATCAATCAAGGACAGCTAGGCTGTCTGCATGACAGAGGCTGCAAAAACTCACAGACTACAACCCTATTAAATCTATAGATAATGGGCAGACAAGTAGACATAAAAAAGTCAAGCCTAACGCCTGATCCCACAGATATGCTGGAGTTAACTCAACACGGGTGAGATAAGACGGGCTTGACTCAGTAGTATATCAGTAGTTTGGACAGACATTATAGCTAAACCGCTCTAATGACTGAGTTGATTACTCTTCTACTTTTTTGACTTCTTCAGCTTGAAGACCTTTATCGCCTTCTACTACACTGAATTCAACCTTTTCACCGTCCGCTAAAGAACGATAGCCATCACCTTGAATCGCGCGGAAATGGACAAAAATATCTTCTCCGCTGTCACGTTGAATGAAACCAAAACCTTTTGAGTCATTAAACCACTTAACGGTACCTTGCTCACGAGCTGACATAATATTACTTCCTAAAAAAGTTCGCCTAGTCCCAAATTCCTTTGCAACATTGCATATAAATGGGGTCTAAGATTATGAAATCAAAAAATTAAGAGTATTACAATAGTAGCTGCCACTTATGCATAGCATTTATAATAAATAACCCTATTTAAAAGCATAGTTAATGTTTTAAATATAGCCACTATAAACAAAGCCACTATCTTTACTATTAGCCTACTTTAGTAACAGCAACAAACTTGCAATAATTATTGCTTAAAAAATATCATAGCACGGGTTTTTAGCAACATAAAGACATTTAACACGATTTTTGATGATTAGGTGGGCTTTTTATGTAATTTTTTTATAACCAAGCCTGCAAGCTGTTATCATAAAGCAGTAATCTTAGCAGGACGCTACCACCCTGCTCTTCTGTAATTCTTACATCTAACGATAAATTATAAACGATCGATATCATTTAATAGCTATAGAGACCATTATGACAACCCCTTCTAAATCAACCACAGCATCTTGTGGCCAACATGCTGACAAAGTATTCAATAAAAAACTCTTATTGGTTAATGGGGTCAATTTGAACTTGCTGGGTAAACGCGAGCCTGAAATTTATGGTCATACAACCCTCGCTGATATCGAAAAACACTTGGTTGCGCGTGCAGCTCAGTATGGTATTGAATTAATATGCAGTCAATCCAATCATGAAGGCAAGCTGGTTGATGAGATTCAACATCATGGACTTTTAGCAGAAAAAGCGGCGCAAGTGGATGCGATTATTATCAACCCTGCGGCCTTTACCCACACCTCTGTCGCTATACGTGATGCGCTCTTGGCCACACAAAAACCCTTTATAGAAGTGCATTTATCCAATGTTCATACGCGTGAGCCTTTTCGTCATCATTCTTATTTGAGCGATGTCGCGGTTGGGGTTATTTGTGGATTGGGGCCGCTAGGTTACCAGATGGCATTGACCTATTGGCTCGACAATCTCTATGCTATAAAAACGATCGACTGACACTTAATCTTTG
>NZ_JBQSXN010000113.1:0-7990 GCF_052378235.1 Psychrobacter sp. AOP3-A1-26 | reverse complement strand
TTAAATGATACAGAAAATGACAGGATACTTGAGTTTAAAACCGCTTTCAGTCAATTTTTTATAAAACATTCTCATAGACTAGTGATTATCAAAATATGAACACTCTCAAAAACAGCGCGGTGAGCGGTCATGATATGACAATTCATGTCGATGGTGACCACAACAACACGCAGCGCCGTGGTCTACGCAGACCTCTTGCTCAGGTATTGTTGAGTTTTATTATTATCGTTAGTGTTATTGATGCGCCTACTTATGCAGCAAGTAGCTATGAGGGAGGTGAAAGTGAGCAAAGTGAAAGTAAGCAAAGCGCAAATGAGCCAGTTAACGCATCAGCCGCAGACAAACCTGACAATTTAACGGAGTATGCGGCGCAAAAATTTGATGAACTAAAAGCCGAAGGTCTTAGTGTTTCTGCTATTGCCGAAGAAGTGATTAGTCCACTAGAGAAAAAAACGGTGCAGCAAGCGGGTGTGCTGCAAGGGGATGCTGGCCTCACTGGCGATTATAACGAAAGCTACTATGCTTTAAATAAGTTAAATAGTGGCTTACCACCGTTAGCTGAAACCCCCAATTTTTCGACACCGCTTGCAACCTTGGAGTTTTTCCAATCGGCAATCATGAAGCAGCAATATGACTTAGCCGCCTATGCGCTGAATATGAACTTGATTGATAGTAAGTTACAGCGCGGTCGTGCGCTGGAGCTTGCCAAGCAACTTGATTTCTTATTAATGGAAAAAAATCTGTATGTGTTTGATAACCTGCCAGATCGTCCTGATGGCTTGGTTGAACCACCGCTTGGTAGCACTAATAGCATTCAAGGCATTCCTAGACGCTCGATTCAGCTTGGTTATATCGACTATCGCGACCGCCGTGTTCCGATACATCTAGAGCGGGTACGCATTGATGATAGCGCGCCTTTTTGGGTGTTTTCAGCCCAAACGGTTAGTAATATTGATAAGCTTTATGAGCAGTATCGCCCCGCTAAGTTTGAGCGTTATTTACCGGAGTGGACACAGCTAAAGATTTTTAGTATCACCGTTTGGGAATTTTTAGCGCTACTGCTATTTTTCTTTTTTACCATGGCAGTGGGTTGGTTGTTAAGTAAAGCTGCTGGCAAAATCCTCAATTGGTATGTGGTAGATAAAGAAGGAAATCGCCTCGGTACGCTTCACCATAATGGCGTGGAAGATTTGGTCAATAAGCTCACGGTGCCTTTGACCTTTACCATCAGTTTTTCGTCGGTTTATACCCTAGTGTCAGGCGGTCTTCCTTATTTAGATGCCGTTGCCTCATCGACACGACCAGTCGTTTGGGTTGGATTGGTGTTTAGTACCATGTGGCTGGGTATTCAAGCCATTAATTTTTTTGCCAATCGCTACAAAGATTTGCAAATTGAAAACTTAAGCGATGAGCATTTTGATAAAAGTCGCAGTCGCCGCACCTATGTTTCTATATTTCGCCGTATTTTTATTTTTGTTATGATTCTTGGTGGTATTTGGGTAGGACTTAGTGAGTTTACTAATATAGACGGTTTGGGTAAAACCTTGTTAACGTCAGCAGGTATTGCCGGCGCGGTCATTGGTATTGCTGCACAGCCTATTCTAGGTAATATTATTGCTGGGACACAGGTTGCCATTACGCAGCCTGTGCGGATTGGCGATACAGTGATGATGGAAGGTGAGTGGTGTACGATTGAGGATTTAGGCTATACCTATGCGGTATTAAAAACATGGGATGAGCGTCGTTTGATCGTGCCCATGCGTCACTTTATTACTGAGATTGTGGAGAACTGGTCGCATACAGAATCGCATCAAACTTCAGTAATTTATTTATATGTCGATTATGGTGCTGATATTGACGCTATTCGACAAAAATATATCGAGCTGGTGAAAGAAAATGAGCTATGGGACGTTGAGACGGAACCTGAGATGCATACAGTGTCAGTGTCAGAAAGTAGCATCAAGCTACGCTGTAGCCAGGCATCTGATAGCCCATTAAACGCTTGGACGCTTGAGTGTGAAGTACGTGAGCAGATGATGAGTTATTTATATACCGAACAAAAAGACTACTTACCGGCTGAGCGTTTGATATTTAAGAGTAGCGACGTTTAAAAACAATGGCACCGTCATGGCAAAATAAGCTGACAAATATGTTATGCGAAGCCTTGCTTTATTTGTTATAATATGGCGTTATTTTTAAGGGATAATTCAGTTGTTAAGCGTCGTGTAATTAGACTTTAGGGTGTTTAGATACGCTATATTGGCAAATCTATTTAACCAACCGTCTCGTTACCGCTAATAAATTGCTAATGTGCCGAGCGAATATTTGTATATAGTGTTTGTTCCTCACTGTTTTTTCATCACCTTTGGCTTTGATAAAACGTTAGTTTATTGACTTGATGTCTGCATTGTCCACCCATCAAAATAACCACTACTAGGGGTCTGTATGTTGCGAATTGTCGATGAAGCCTTAACCTTTGATGACGTTTTATTGTTGCCAGCCTATTCTGAAGTCCTGCCAAAAACTGCCGACCTGTCTACACGTTTGACCAAAAATATCACGTTGAACCTACCGCTTGTCTCTGCTGCTATGGATACGGTGACTGAGTCTGAAATGGCTATCACCATGGCGCAGTTAGGCGGTATGGGTATCTTGCATAAGAGCATGGATATCGCCAAGCAAGCCACACAAGTTCGCCGCGTCAAAAAATTTGAAGCGGGTACGGTGGTTGATCCTATCACGGTACATCCTGAAATGACCATTGGTGAGTTGCTAAAGCTGACCCAAGACAATAACATTTCAGGCGTACCTGTGGTCGAAAAAGGCACTGATAATGTGATGGGTATTGTGACCCATAGAGATTGGCGTTTTGAGACCAATCTATCATTGCCAGTCAGCAAAATAATGACACCAAAAGCCCAGTTGGTAACGGTACATGAAGGTGAAAGCAACGAAAATATCAAACGCTTGTTACATGAGCACCGCATCGAAAAAGTCATCGTGATTGACGATCAGTTCCGTTTACGCGGTTTGATTACAGTGAATGACTTTGCAAAAGCGGAAAACAATCCAAACGCCTGTAAAGATGAACAGGGTCGTTTACGTGTTGGTGCTGCTGTTGGTACAGGCGCAGACACCCAAGCACGCGTTGAGGCATTAATCGCCGCTGATGTCGATGTTATCGTGGTCGATACGGCACACGGTCATTCAAAAGGTGTGATCGATAAAGTGTCTTGGATTAAGAAACACTACCCACAGGTGCAAGTGATCGGTGGTAACATCGCAACAGGTGATGCGGCTAAAGCATTGCGTGATGCTGGTGCTGATGCAGTAAAAGTGGGTATTGGTCCGGGTTCTATCTGTACCACGCGTATCATCGCTGGTATTGGTGTACCGCAAATTTCAGCGATAGATAATGTGGCCAGTGCATTACAAGATAGCATTCCACTGATTGCTGATGGTGGTATTCGTTACTCAGGTGATATGGCCAAAGCCATTGCCGCTGGTGCTTCTTGCATCATGGTAGGCTCGTTGATGGCTGGTACCGAAGAAGCGCCAGGCGAGGTGGAGTTATTCCAAGGTCGTTATTATAAAGCCTATCGTGGTATGGGTAGCCTTGGGGCGATGTCAGGCTCGAATGGCTCATCGGATCGCTATTTTCAAGATGCCAAAGATGGAATAGAAAAACTGGTCCCAGAAGGTATCGAAGGCCGCGTCCCTTATAAAGGCCCAGTCGCTGGTATTGTCAATCAATTGGTTGGCGGCTTGCGCTCATCGATGGGCTACACTGGCTCTGCAACCATCGAGGATATGCGTGCCAATCCACAGTTTATCAAAGTAACGTCAGCAGGTATGAAAGAGTCGCATGTTCACGACGTGCAAATCACTAAAGAAGCACCAAACTATCGCGTCAACTAAACGATAACTCTTGGATAATGATTAATAGCCCTATATCACCTTAAAAATAGCTGACTTTCAGGGCTATAGTGACCTTAAGATACAAACAGCCAACAATGCCTTGTTATTGTTGGCTGTTTTTTTTGTAAAATACAGGAACATATTACAACAACTATATTAGCGCCTATATAGTGGATTCATTTTATAGCAATAGCACGTTATTATTTACTACAACCGTATCACTTTTATTTTGAACTGACGATATATAGGCCTGACTTTTCACTTTTAGATTTTGGGAGCATACATAATGAGCTACTTTGGCACCGATGGCATTCGCGGAAAATTTGGTGAGTTACCAATTACCCCTGATTTTATTTTAAAGTTGGGCTATGTGACGGGACAGGTGCTGATAGAGAACAATGACAATCCTACTCGCAAGCCAAGTGTGGTCATCGGTAAAGATACACGCCTGTCAGGCTATGTGATTGAAGGAGCGCTACAAGCAGGGTTCAATGCTGCTGGTGTCGATGTTCACATGCTCGGCCCATTGCCCACACCAGCTATTGCGCATTTGACCCGCAGTTTCAATGCAGATGCTGGCGTGGTTATCTCGGCATCGCACAACCCTTATTATGATAACGGTATCAAGCTGTTTTCAGGTGATGGTAAGAAACTGACCGATGAGCTGCAAAGCTCTATTAATGACAAATTAAAAGCCATCATGAGCGCCTCTGAGGCTGATAATAATGTGATCATGCCCATTCTGGATCCAGCAGAGTTGGGAAAAAACAATCGAATCAATGATGCCAAAGGTCGCTATATCGAATTCTGTAAAGGCAGTTTTCCTTATCAGTATGACCTGAGTCATCTGACAGTCGTTGTGGATTGTGCCAATGGCGCAGGCTATAGCGTGGCTCCAAGAGTCATGCGTGAGCTGGGCGCTAACGTGATTGCCATCAACAATACGCCTGATGGGGTTAATATCAATGCTGACTGCGGCTCTACCCATCCTGAAGGTCTACAAAAAGCTGTACTGAAACACGATGCAGATGTTGGTATTGCGCTAGATGGTGATGGTGACCGTATCGTGATGGTGGATGAAGCTGGTAACTTAGTCGATGGCGATGGCATTTTGTATGTACTGGCTACCCAAGGTCAGATCAAGGCTAAGGGTGTCGTGGGTACGCTGATGAGTAATATGGGCTTAGAGTTGGCATTAAAAGCCGCTGATATTGATTTTACTCGGGCAAAAGTGGGCGATCGCTATGTGATGCAAGACCTTGAGGCCAATGGTTGGATATTGGGCGGTGAGCCGTCAGGTCACATTTTATGCTTGGATAAAAGCCGAACGGGTGATGCGATCATTGCAGGTTTACAAGTGTTGTCCGTCATGCAAGCCCGAAGCCGTGCTTTAAGCGATCTTGTCGAGGGTTTCGAAAAACTACCGCAAAAACTGGTCAATGTGCGTTTAAGTCAAATGCAAGATCCTTTTGAGCATCAAGAATTGGTCGCGGCTTTTGAGAAAGCACAGGATACTTTAGAAGGTCGTGGTCGTCTATTGATTCGTCAATCAGGTACTGAGCCAATGATACGAGTGATGGTTGAGTCAGATGATGAAATAGAATGTGATGTATTGGCGAACGATTTGGCTGATCATATCAAAGCCGTATTAGGTTAATATCATTAGATAACAATATTAAAATAAGGAATGACCATGAGCATGGATTTTACCGATCAGCGTTTGTCGTACGAAAAAGGTGAACTTGATCAACAGTCTGTACCAGCGTCACCATTTGAGCTTTTAAAAGGCTGGATGAATGAGGCAATAGCACAAAAAGTTCAAGAGCCTTATGCAATGAGTCTGGCGACGTGTGGCGCGGACAACAAGCCTAGTGTACGTATCGTCCTTATGCGTGAGATTACTGAAAATGGCGTGGTATTTTATACCAATTATGAAAGCGCCAAAGGGCAGGATATTGCCGAAAACCCGAATGCCGAGGTGTTATTCTTTTGGCATGAGCTGGAGCGTCAAGCACGTATCAGCGGTAGCATTGCTAAAATTGCTGCTGATAAATCAGCTACTTACTTTCAAAAGCGCCCACATGACAGCCAAGTAGGGGCATGGGTCAGTCAACCTCAAAGTGGTGAAGTGGCTAACCGTGAGGTCATGGAAAACAAGTTTGATCAGCTACAAAGCGAATATCCAGAAGATAGCCAAGTGCCGACGCCAGCGTTTTGGGGTGGTTATGAAATTACTATCAATGAGATTGAGTTTTGGCAAGGCCGTGCCAACCGTATGCATGACCGTATTGTCTATAGTAAAAAAAATAGTGATAGCTGGAGTACCAAACGCTTATTGCCTTAGACCTGTTTGCTACTCATATGTAGGTATAATACCAAACCCAAAAAGTACGATTAGCTGTGTCAAACTCGTTTAGTCTACAGTGCGTAGCATTTGCACTCGTTTTCCTTGCTACTCTATCTAGTTTTTGTGAATAGTATAAGTATGACAATAGTCAAATTAGACAAAGAAGCCAGCTTACTCGCCGTTTTATAAGAGCGAATAAGCTGGCTTTTTATGGTACTGACTTTCTAAAAGCTTTGTCTAAAAGATGTTCCTAAAAATTGCTTTTAAAGGCTTTCTTGATAAGAAGTATGTAGGTCAGTTTTATTAATTACTCTGAGTATTCACTCTCTTAGGCTCTTTTTTAACATCGGTATCCACATCGACTGACACCGACATACCAGGGCGCAATTGTGCAAGCTCAGGTTGGTTTTGTTCTAAGTCAATACGTACCGGAATGCGCTGAGCGATTTTAATATAGTTGCCAGTCGCAGGATTTGCCGCGCCTGCACTAAACTCACTGCCAGTGGCTGGCGAGATGTTGCTCACATGACCACGGAACTTAACGCCGCCCAACGCATCGACACGTACAGTCGCAGGCTCGCCGACAGTCATGTTGGCCACTTGGGTTTCTTTAAAGTTGGCGATAACCCAAATGCCTTTTGGTACGATATACATTAGCTGAGTACCAGCACTCACATATTGTCCCTCTTTGACACTAACTTGACTCAACTGCCCCGATTCAGGTGCAGTGATGACCGTATTATCCAAATTAATCTGCGCTTGCTTGGCACCCGCTTCCGCATTTTTAATATTGGCATCTAAGGAAGAGCGGCTGCCACTGGTCTTTTCGCTAGCCTCACGGGCAACTTGTAAATTAGCTTCTGCTTGTTGAACACTCGCTTGTGCTTGAGCAAGTTGTGCTTTTATATGGGCAACTTCTGCCTTTGAAACAGCGCCAATAGCATCCAAACCTTCATAACGATTAACATCTTCACGTGCACTGTCAACGCTGACTTTGGTGCTATATAAATCAGCTTCGCGTGCTTCGATTTGTGCTTGATTGGTTCCCGTGTCCTGAGCATTACTAGAGCGGTTGGTCACCGCAACTTCGATATTGGCCTGCGCTTGCTCGAGTTGCTGCTGAAAGGTTCGATCGTCTATTTTGACCAATAAATCACCAGCTTTGACGCTGGCAAAATCTTCGACTGCTACTTTCGTGACATAGCCTGAGACTTGTGGGCTGATAATGGTTGTTTGACCTTTTACAAAAGCATTATTGGTTTGCTGCACGGTAGGCGTAAACGGGGGCAGTTTCCATGCATAAAGAATCAAAAGCACGCCAATAGTAACTAATGCAATTAATAGGCCTAGATTGAAGTAAGATTTCTTTTTAGGTGACCAACCCGCAGAGCTAGGAATGGGCTCTTTTGGGGGCATTGGGGGTTCATCTGCATCACTATCTGTTGTCTCAGCGGCAACAGGCGTCGCTGCTGAATCTTCTTCTTTCGGTATAGCCACCGTCGCATCAGTTTCATCGGTTTTTGGCTTTTCTAGATGAGTTGCTGCTGATGGCGCATTGGACGGCATCTGATTGTTCTGAGCAGGGTCTTGGGTAGCATCTTGAGTAGCGTTTTGAGCAGTGCTTTGATTGTGGTCATCAAGCTCATTCGTTTTGTTTTCGCTCATGATGCACTCCTAATGAATTTAATAAACTTAGATTAACACATGAAGTGCAATACCAAATGT
>NZ_JBQSXN010000112.1:0-8079 GCF_052378235.1 Psychrobacter sp. AOP3-A1-26 | reverse complement strand
GCAGGGATACTTCTCATATATCTGATTTCTATTTAGTTTCAAATAAAATCTATGGTAGAAGTCTCTATAAATTTGAGAAAGTCATGAATCTATACATGATGTTAAATATATTGGGTTATAAAAGAGACAAGGGGTTCCAAAAAGAATATAGGAGGCTTGTTAGTGCAAATAGTGATGGACAGCATTTGGCGTATGCCTGCTATTGCAATTATTTTTTATCGGAAGATAAAGCTTTTACCGAAAAAGCTAAGGCGATATTTGAGTTTTTAAATATAGATACTTGCGTTGATCGTATTACTTTTACTATCAATAATGTTTAAGAGTCCATAGATTAAGTATAACTTTCAAATCCAATAAATAGCTGCCAACAATGGCATTTATTTTTTTCGTTGGAGTCTTCCTTTGCTTTATTCCTTCTAACCAAAAAAAAGGCCACTCCTTAAAGAGTAGCCTTTTATCAATTATTCACTAATTTGTATTAACTCACTTCTTTCATCGCTTGCTTAAGCATCGGTTTCAAGAACTCACCCGTATATGAGCCTTTGACTTCCGCGACTTCCTCAGGTGTGCCTTCAGCGATAATCATGCCACCACCTTTACCGCCTTCAGGACCTAAATCAATCACCCAGTCGGCAGTTTTTATAACGTCAAGATTATGCTCAATGACTACGATGGTATTACCTTTATCGCGTAGCGCATGCAGGATATTAAGCAGCTTATTGATATCATGGAAATGCAAACCAGTGGTCGGCTCATCTAAGATATACAGCGTCTGTCCAGTATCACGTTTGGCAAGCTCACGCGCCAGTTTCACCCGCTGCGCTTCACCACCTGATAACGTTGGTGCAGACTGACCCAAGCGGATATAGCCAAGACCAACATCCATCAATGCTTGCAAACGACGATAAATCGCTGGGATAGCTGAGAAGAACTCTGTGGCATCTTCTACGGTCATATCGAGTACGTCAGCAATGCTCTTGCCTTTATAGTGAATCTCTAAAGTCTCGCGGTTATAGCGCTTGCCTTCACAAGTATCACACGGCACATACATGTCGGGCAAAAAGTGCATCTCAACTTTGATCAGGCCATCACCTTGGCACATCTCACAGCGACCGCCTTTAACGTTAAAGCTAAAGCGACCAGGTTTATAACCACGGGCACGTGCTTCTTGCGTCTGTGCAAACATTTCACGCACTGGTGTAAACACGCCCGTATAAGTCGCTGGGTTTGAGCGCGGTGTACGACCAATCGGGCTTTGATCGATATCGACCATTTTATCCAAATGCTCCAGACCGCTGATGCTGTCATGTTTATCGGCAATAAGCGTTGAGGCGTTATTCAATTGCGTAGCAGCGATAGGCATCAAGGTACGGTTAATCAAAGTTGATTTACCAGAGCCAGAAACACCAGTGATACAAGTCATGATACCGACCGGTAAGCTCAAATCCACATCTTTTAGGTTGTTACCTGACGCGCCTTTTAGCTCAATCGACATTGGTACTTGTTTGGGCTTAGCTTTACCTTTGACTTCCATATCGATGGTTTTGGCTTTATGGCGAATGGTTGGAATCTCGATTTTTTTCTTACCAGACATATATTGTCCGGTGAGCGACCCTTTAGTTGCCATAATCTCATCGACCGTGCCTTGGGCGATGACGTGGCCACCATGCACACCCGCGCCGACACCGATATCGATGACGTGATCCGCTTGGCGAATGGCGTCTTCATCGTGTTCCACAACCAGCACGGTATTGCCCAAATCACGTAAGCGCGTGAGAGTTTTTAGCAAGCGATCATTGTCGCGCTGATGCAGGCCAATCGATGGTTCATCAAGCACATACATCACGCCCATGAGACCAGCGCCAATTTGGCTGGCAAGACGAATACGCTGCGCTTCACCGCCTGACAAGGTTTCAGCAGAGCGAGCAAGATTAAGGTAGTCAAGACCAACACTGACCAAGAAATTTAGACGCTCATTAATCTCTTTGAAGATTTTTTCAGCCACTTCACCTTTATGACCACCGATTTTAAGAGTTTGATAATAATCAGCCGCATCACCGATAGACAGCTTAACGATTTCAGCGATGGTTTGGTTGTCAACACGGACATTGCGCGAGATTTCATTCAGACGCGCGCCATCACAGACGTTACAAGTGGTATCCGCCAGATATTTCGCCAGCTCGTCACGGACAAGGTTGCTTTGAGTCTTGGCATAACGGCGTTCTAAGTACGGTAGCACCCCTTCAAATGGCACGGTTTTATTGGTTTTACGGCCGCGCTCATCAGTAAAGTTAAAGCTCAGTTTTTCTTTACCAGAACCATGCATGATGATATCTTGCTGCGTTTTTGGCAGCTCTTGCCACGGTGCATCCATATCGATTTTAAAATGATTACAAACAGTAGAGAGCAAACCGAAGTAATACGCATGACGCTTATCCCAGCCATTAATCGCTCCTTGATTGAGCGATTTTTCATGATGAGTAATCAGCTTTTCAGCAGAAAAATACTGACGTTTACCGAGACCATCACAACTTGGGCAAGCACCATATGGATTGTTAAAACTAAACATACGTGGCTCAAGCTCAGAGACCGCGCGATCACAGACGGGGCATGAGTGCTTCGCTGACATCACTTGATTGGCATCGCCGCCTTCTTTTGGATTGCCGTCCATGAAGTGTAGCGTGACCAGACCCTGACCTAAACGTAGGGCAGTTTCTAAACTTTCTGCAACGCGATTGCCCAAGTCATCACGGACTTTAAAGCGATCGACTACTACTTCGATGGTATGCTTTTTCTTTTTATCGAGTGTCGGTAGCTCGTCGGTATCATAAACATCACCATCGACGCGCACACGCACAAACCCTTGGCCAATCAATTGCTCAAGCAATACCGTGTGCTCGCCTTTACGCTCACGAATGACCGGCGCTAAAATCATAAGCTTG
Organism: Psychrobacter sp. AOP3-A1-26; assembly: GCF_052378235.1. NCBI lineage: Bacteria > Pseudomonadati > Pseudomonadota > Gammaproteobacteria > Moraxellales > Moraxellaceae > Psychrobacter > Psychrobacter sp. AOP3-A1-26. The sequence continues at coordinate 5,137 of NZ_JBQSXN010000112.1, read as the reverse complement.
GTGTCATCTGGCAACGCCATAACTTGATCGACCATTTCGGTGACCGACTGCGCTACCATTGGCTCGCCGTGCTCTGGGCAATAGGGCGTACCGATACGCGCATAGAGCAGACGCAGATAGTCATAAATCTCGGTAATCGTACCGACGGTTGAACGCGGGTTATGGTTGGTCGATTTTTGCTCGATAGCAATCGCTGGCGATAAACCCTCGATACTATCGACGTCAGGCTTCTCCATCTGTGAGAGGAATTGGCGTGCGTATGCCGACAAGCTCTCGACATAACGACGTTGCCCTTCTGCGTAAAGCGTATCAAATGCCAATGAGGATTTACCAGAGCCTGATAAACCCGTAATCACCACAAATTTATCTCGTGGAATATCTAAGTCGATGTTTTTTAGATTGTGTGTACGTGCGCCGCGTATTGCAATATGGTCGTGTGCCATCGGTGATAGGTTTCCTATTTGATAAAGTGTATATAGTCAAATTCTATATAAAGCGGATACGGTGTCAGCCTCGATTAATCTACTAGTAGTACTTTTACTCGTCTTCTTTGTATCCAAGTTATTTTGAATAGACTATAAAACCAAATGTTTGAAATTTAAAAGGTTGATAAATATTGACTAAAGCTTTGTTTTAGACTGAGGTTTGGCTACAAAAGATAGCTGATCATTAAAATAGCTGTTTTTTAAATTAATATTGCTTTATAAAAAATGTGCCGTTTTCATAAAGTATTTTCACACAGCAATATTAATAACGGTTTATATGAAATATTAGGTTTAATACTTGAAATTGGTAAAGATAATCTAATCTAAGGGGTTCACTAATATGAGTGGCTGGTTATAGCTTGAGCTAATTTCTGTCATCTTATAAACACCATTCTATAAAATAACTTTATCTTAAGATTTTTAAGTCAATAACCTGTGCAACGCTTTACTTTATTGTCATGATAGCGGCATTATTCAAGGTACAATGCTGCAGAAGATGCACTTGGTAACAAAATTATTGGCTAAAGCCGGTAGCGTGAGCTGGTGTCAGATATGACGCTGAAGCAGTAAGATAAAAGTTTCGGCAAGCAAACGGCGAATGTCTTATACTAGGGGGCTTAATTGTAGGCTGAAGCTTCGATAGCGCCGTAATGATCCAAACAGAGCAGTAATGATATAGTCAGCTGAAATAAAAATGTTATATAAGTTTAAATACGCTACTGGGATGAATTTTACTTGCGTGCTGTGCCTACGCCGACAGAGGCTGCGCAAAATTCATCCCAGTAGCGCTATAACACTTTTGAAGCGTATCGACTATAAATAAATATTGCAACAGTGATAAACAGTAATGATGAACCAGTGAGGCAAGTATGAATAGCGTAGAAAAACGGGCAATCCTCGGGGTAGGTGGTATTTTTGCCTTGCGGATGATTGGTTTGTTTATGATTGTGCCAGTGTTTTCTGTGTATGGTGCTAATTATGCGCATGCGACGCCGTTTCTGATTGGTTTGGCGGTCGGTATTTATGGGCTAGGGCAGGCTATCTTTCAGATACCAATGAGCCTAGCAGCCGATAAATTTCCGCGTAAACCGATTATATTCTTAGGGCTTATCTTATTTGCCGTTGGCGGTATCATCGCTGCCAATGCGACGGATATTTATGAGGTCATCATTGGTCGGGCGCTGGCAGGCAGTGGCGCAGTCTCTGCGGTATTAATGGCCTTACTAGCCGATGTCACGCGCGAAGAGATGCGCACCAAAGCGATGGCGACGATGGGCTTAACCATTGCCACCTCGATCATGCTTGCTTTTGCCTTTGGACCTTTATTGGTTGGTTCACTGGGTATCTCTGGGCTGTTTTGGCTGACCTCAGGTTTTGCCGTTTTGGCCATGTTATTATTACTGGTCGTACCCACACCGCTACGAGTACTCAAGCATAATCTAGATAATAAGTCGATTGGCCAGCAATTGGCTAGCGTGCTAAAAATTGGTGACTTAAACCGTTTGCACATCGGTATCTTTGCCCTACATTTGACCATGACCGCGATATTTGTCATTTTGCCGCATCAGCTCAATGAAGTGATGGGATTGTCAGTACGCCAGCAAGGTTTGGTGTATTTACCACTGTTGTTTATTGGCTTTGCCGTGGCGATACCCTTTATTATCATCGCTGAAAAGAAACGTAAAATGCGCCAAGTTTTCTTAGGAGCGATTGCCTTGATGACCGCTGCCTTAGCATTGTTGGCGTTAGGTAGTCAGGTCGGCGTCGGCATTATATTAGGCTTACTGCTGTACTTTATGGGCTTTAACTTACTTGAGGCAACGATTCCATCATGGATATCTAAACGCGCGCCAGTCGCCAATAAAGCCACCGCCATGGGACTGAATTCATCGAGCCAATTCTTTGGCGCATTTGTCGGCGGGGCAATGGGTGGTTTATTATTAACGCAGCCAAACCTGCTGGCGTGGGGCATATTGGCTGTCATCATGGGTATCGCCCTGCTGCTTATTATTCCGATTGCCGATCCACCGTATTTATCAAGTACTACTGTGACGATTCCTAAAAACATCAATATACAGGACTGGTCACGGCAGATGCTGGCAGTAGAAGGCGTCGATGAATTGGTGGTCATGGCAAAAGAACAAGTGGCTTATTTAAAATTAGATAAAACGCAGTTGACTGATGTGTCGCGACAAGAGCTGTCGCATCTGGCACAAAGCCCTCTAGATATTTAGAAAAAAAATAGTTAAAGTAAAACCATATTACTGCTAGAATCAATGTGTCATATTAAATACTCGATTAAAGCTCGTAATTAAATTATTCATAAGTAAAAGGACGGTATTATGCGCGGTGTTAATAAAGTTATCATCATCGGTAACCTCGGTGCAGACCCTGAGGCACGTCAATTTAGTAACGGTGGCAGCGTAACCAATATTTCGGTTGCGACATCAGAACAGTGGACAGACAAGCAGAGCGGCGAAAAAAGAGAAGCAACTGAATGGCATCGTATTTCATTGTTTAATCGTTTAGGTGAAATCGCTGCACAGTATCTGCGTAAAGGCAGCAAAGTCTATATCGAAGGTAGCCTGCGCACCCGTAAATATCAAGATCCCAATGGACAAGATCGTTATATTACCGAGATTCGTGCTGAGCAAATGCAAATGCTAGATGGCGCATCTGGTGGTAGTAATGATGGTGGTGGTTTTGGGAATAATAACCAAGGTGGTCAAAACCAAGGCTATGGCAATCAGGGTGGTCAAAATAACTCTGGTCAGCAAGCAAACAATCAGCAGGGTGGCTATAATCAAGCTGGTGGTATGGCGCAACAAGGTGGGCAAAACGGTTTTAACAACCAAGGTGCACCAGCGCAGCAGAATCAATTTAATAAGCCAGCTCAAGCACCAGCACAGTCAAAGCCAACAGCGATGCCTGATGGTCCTGTAGATGATGATATTCCGTTTTAACTTATACAATAACAAGATGTTGTATTTATAACTATGTAGCTCATTGATAATAATATCATTGAGCTATTTTTATATCAAAAATATATTGTATTTGGATTTGATAACTTTGTATAATATTATTTATTGTATTTACTTAGAGTAGTAGCCTGATGTTAGTCTTAAAGAGAAAAGAGTTTATTGAGACAAGTGGTGAAAGGTTTTCTCTTCTTGTTGATGAGAATGGTATTCCCGACTTTTGGATAACGTTGTTCATGACTACTGTTGTACGATCTTATACACACTCAACTCAAAGAGCCTATATTAATCACTTGTACCATTTCAGTCTTTGGGAAGCGAAAATAAAAGTTCGTTTGTCTGATAGGATAATTACAGCATCAAAAAATAAAAATAGTAATAATATTCAGTTTTTCTCACATTCTGAAGTTCAATCAATTGCTGAGCATTGTAAGCTTCAAACAAAGACTGCTCGAAAGCTAAATGATTCGAATAATAAGGTAATTCAATTCAAGAAGCCTACATCTAAAGCACCATTAGCAACTGTATCCGTTGCCCAACAAAATCAAAGAATTAAAGTGGTTGCTGAATATTTCGAGTTCTTAGCAAATAATCTTCTCAGGAGCAAAAAAAGTTTCTCAAGCTATGTTGCAATCATTAAAGAAACTAAAGAGTGGCTTTTAAGTAAAAAGCCTAAAGGTGGTAGTCGTAGAACAACGTTTGATCCTGATGCTAAAGCCCCACCTCCAGAAGTGTTTTTTGAGGTTATGGAATTGGTAAGGCCACTCAACCACAAGAATCCTTTTACCGAGTTAGTCAAAAATCGGAACTACCTCTTATTCAGATTGCTGTATGAAACTGGTCTGAGAAGTGGAGAGATCCTTCAGCTAAAAATAACTGATATTAAGTTCTCTCAAGACCTAATCGAAATTCGTCGTAGACATGATGACCTTGAGGATACTTATAGGTCAATTGAGCCTAATGCTAAAACTCTTGAGCGCGATATCCCTATAACATCTGAACTATCTGAAGAGATTAGATCATACGTTATTCAAGAACGTCCGCTTATTAGTAATGCAAATAAGCATAGTTTCTTATTCGTATCTCATAAAGGGACAAGTTCTGGAAATCCTATTTCTCTTATACAGTTTTCAAAAATTGTTGAAAAAGTTGCAGAGGATGAAAATTTAGCTGACTTCATCAAAAAGTATGGATTTAAAGGTGCAAAGAGAATAACTAGGCATGGTTTTAGGCATGATTTTAACAATCGGCTATCGATTAGTATTGATAAGAACAATGAGAAGGCAAGAGAAGAAGGGCGGTTACATGATGTCATCTCAGAAAAGAAAGAACTTGAAAATAGAATGTATCTTATGGGTCATAAAAATGAAAGTTCTTCGAGTATTTACAACTTGAGGCATACTAAAAAACAGGCTGAATCACTATTATTGCAAGAAATGCAAAAGATGGATTTTCTTATTAACCCTAAGGATGATTAACTGAGATGAACACCGCTGAAGTATTAAATAATTATGTAGAAGATCTTGAGAGGTCAGACTCCTTTATTATTAGATCTAAATCAGGCTATGAATCAAATTTTCAAGATGTTGTTTGGAAACTGGATAATTCGTACAGTATTAATTGGGGTAATGTAGGAAATGTTTCAGGTAGTGTTCTACAAGGATTTAAGCTTAC
>NZ_JBQSXN010000111.1:0-8469 GCF_052378235.1 Psychrobacter sp. AOP3-A1-26 | reverse complement strand
AAATAAAGCATAAAAATAAAAGCAAAATAAATATCAATAATTGCAAAAGCAATAACTATAAAAGAGAGGTATTTGATTTGGCTAAGTTAGCAAAATTACATCGCTCGCAGAATCATCGTATGATAGCAGGCGTGATGGGGGGCATAGCAGAATATGTCGGCTGGTCACCAACTTGGGTTAGAGTGCTATTCGTCATTATCTCCTCGTTGAGTGCGGCCGTACCCGGTATTTTAATCTATATCATCTTATGGATAATCATGCCAAAAGCAAGTAGCCAGTCTTATCAATGATAATAAATGATAAATTTATAGTAGTCTGTTCAGCAGTAGAGATTTACAAATTGCAGTACCTTAAAAAATAAAAAGCCTGATAAATCAGGATAATAGAGATATACTTTTCCTCCTGCCCAGATGCTCACGCATTTGGGTATTTTTTTATTCATGGCTTTGAACGCCTTTATCAATATAATACCATTCACAAAAATTAGAGTAGCAAGGAAAACGAGTGCAAGTACAACGCGTTGTAGACTAAACAAGTTTGACATAACTTATTAATGGAAGCTTCTTAATATAGCAGACTCACTTTACAGCTAGTAGCCGGTTATTATAACCGTATCGCTTTTATTCTGAACCGATGATAGCTAAGTCCCAAAGCCAAGCATTTCTATCTGCGACGTAAATTTAGTTACGGTAAATATAGATAAAATAGTCAATTTTTAGTAAGGTGAGCAGGCAAATAGCCTCGTTGCCAAATGGGCTATACGAGCGCTATCAAAGATTTATTTAATCATACTCATTCACAGTGGTTTTACTATGACAACCGAAGCAAAAAATTCGATGATACAAGACAAAGACCCTCAGCCGATGACTTTTCAGGATTTAATCCTAACCCTACAAAGCTATTGGGCTGATAAGGGCTGTGTCATCTTGCAGCCTTATGATATGGAAGTTGGCGCGGGTACCTTCCACACAGCGACTTTTCTACGTTCATTAGGTCCTGAGCGCTGGAATGCCGCTTACGTGCAGCCATCACGTCGTCCAACGGATGGCCGCTACGGTGACAACCCAAACCGCTTACAACATTATTATCAATTCCAAGTGGTGCTAAAACCCAATCCACCTAATATCCAAGAGTTGTATTTAGGCTCACTTAAAGCCATAGGTATCGATCCGCTGGTACATGATGTGCGTTTTGTTGAAGATAACTGGGAGTCACCAACGCTTGGCGCATGGGGACTGGGTTGGGAGATTTGGCTAAACGGTATGGAAGTGACGCAGTTTACCTACTTCCAGCAAGTGGGCGGTATCGAATGTTTTCCTGTCACGGGCGAGATTACCTACGGACTTGAGCGCTTGGCCATGTATGTGCAAGGTGTCGATAGCGTTTATGATTTGGTTTGGGCCGACGGTGAGTTTGGTCGTGTCACTTATGGCGATGTCTTTCATCAAAACGAAGTTGAGCAGTCGACCTATAATTTTGAACACGCCGATGTGCCGATGATGGGTCAGATGTTTGACTTTTACGAGCAACAAGCAGACAAATTAGCTGCTGAGGGTCTACCACTACCAGCATACGAGATGGTGTTAAAAGCTTCACATGCCTTCAATTTACTTGATGCGCGTGGTGCAATTTCCGTCACTGAACGTCAGCGTTTTATCCTACGGGTACGTACGCTGGCGCGCAAAGTTGCGTTGGGTTATGTTGAAGCACGCGCCAAGCTAGGCTTTCCACTGGCGGATGAGGCGCATCGTCAAGCAGCACTTGATAAGTTTTTGCCAAAAGAATTGGTTGAGAATACAGACACTGACCATTCTACCGATACTAACCAAACGACTAATAATAAATAGGAGCATCCCATGAGTACTATTCTATTTGAACTGGGGTGTGAAGAGCTGCCTCCAAAGAGCCTAAAACCTTTACGTGATGCGCTACAAAAAAGTGTCACTGAGCAATTAAATGAAGCTGATATTAGTTTCGATAGTATCAAAGCCTTTGCCGCACCGCGTCGTTTGGCGCTGCAAATTCAAGGTATTAGCGACAAGCAGCCGGACCGCAGCGAGCAGAAACGCGGCCCTGCGATTAAAGCGGCATTTGATGCGGATGGTAATCCAACGCGCGCCGCGATGGGTTTTGCCAAAGGCTTGGGGGTTGACGCTAGTGAGCTGATGACCATTAACACCGATAAAGGTGATTATGTTGGTTATGAGCAAACCATTCATGGTCAAGCGACGACTGAGCTGCTGCCGGCTATTTTTCAGACCGCGCTTGATAATCTACCGATTGCTAAGCGTATGCGTTCGGGTACGAGCCGCAATGAATTTGTGCGTCCGGTACAGTGGGTCGTATTGATGCAAGATAGTGCGGTGATTGATGCCACTATCCAAGGTCATCAAACTGGTATGCAAACCCGTGGTCATCGCTTCCATAGCCCTGATTACCATGACATTGCTCATGCCAATGATTATGAACAGCTGCTTGATGGTTTAAAAGTGGTGGCGGACTTTGACAAGCGTCAAATGCTGATTAAAAACCAAGTCAAGGCTTTAGCAGATGAAGTTAGTGCTGATGCAATCGTGCCGCAATATCTATTAGATGAAGTCACAGCATTGGTTGATTTCCCCATTGCATTGCGAGCAAGCTTTGAGCCGCGCTTTTTACAAGTACCGCAAGAAGCGCTTATCTCAACCATGCAAGCGGATCAAAAGTACTTTTGCTTGACCGATAAAGCAGGCACATTGCAGCCTTACTTCATTTTTATTACCAATATTGAGTCTAAAGATCCCAATCAAATCATAGAAGGTAATGAAAAGGTTGTGCGTCCACGCTTAGCGGATGCAGAGTTTTTCTTCTTACAAGACCAAAAGCAGCCATTATTTGCGCTAACAGAAAGCCTGAAAACCCGTGTATTCCAAGATACATTGGGTACGATTTGGGAGAAGTCTGAACGTATTGCCAAGCTTGCCGCTTTTATTGCTGCCTTAATGCAGCAACAAGGTCATGATATTAGTATTGATGAAACGGTACGGGCTGGTATTTTGTCTAAGGCAGACTTGGCAAGCTCACTGGTTGGTGAGTATCCTGAGTTGCAGGGTGTTGCTGGGACCTATTATGCTCGCTTAAATGACGAGCCAGAAGCGGTAGCAGCAAGTATAGAAGAGCAGTATCTACCCAAATTCAGTGGTGATATCTTGCCGAAGACAGCTGTCGGTATTTGCTTGGCGCTGGCCGATCGCTTAGATACGCTAGTGGGTATTTTCGCCATCGATCAAGCGCCAACGGGTTCAAAGGATCCGTTTAGCTTACGTCGTTCTGCCATTGGTATTTTGCGTATTTTAATCGAGAAGCAGTTGCCGATTAACTTGGTGGCTTTGGTTGAGCAAGCGATTAAAAACTATAGCACTGCCGATGATAGCAAGATTACCAAAATGGGTGATACCTTTACCCAAGTGATGGCGTTTTTAAATTCGCGCTATCGGGCCATGTATACTGAGCAAGGTGTCAGCGTCGATACCATTCAAGCAGTACAAGCGATTCATCCGCATATGCCACTCGATTTTGATCAGCGTATTCGTGCGGTACAAACGTTTAGTGAGTTGCCACAAGCCGAAAAACTGTCTGATTCTAACAAGCGTGTTGCCAATATTTTAGCTAAGTCTGAAGTGAGTGTCGCTGATGAGGTCAATGAGGCGATATTGTCTGAGCCTGCTGAGAAAAACCTGTATAGCAGCGTTCTGCAAGCACAAACCGCTGTTGAGCCTTTACTCGAACAGGCTGACTATACGCAAGTATTGCAAACCTTGGTCAGTTTAGATGAACCATTGACAGCGTTTTTCGCTGATGTAATGGTTAATAGTGAAGACGCAGCACTCAAAGCCAATCGCTTGGCGCTACTTAAACAGGTTCGTGCTTTATTCTTGACCGTCGCTGATATTAGTGAGCTACAGTTATAGTGCTATCAGCATCAATAATTTACTGCCAATTTGATTGTTAAGTAATTTTGGTTTTTAGATAATAAGACTGGCTCACCGTAGCCAGTTTTTTATGTGCGTATTATGAATGGTTCAGTTTATAATGTCTTAAGTCATATTAGAGGGAGCACTGCCGTGTTAGCTGTTATCATTATAATTATCATTATTTGGATTGTGATGTGGGGGTTTTATAAGTTTATGTACCCGCGCGCGCCAAAAAGTATGATGCCAAAAAAAGGTGATGTGATCACACCGCGCCAGTGTGATTTTTGTGGCAATAGCCTGGCTGAGTATCGCGGTGTGCTTGAGACTAATCCTAGCTTAGCGACAGAGGCAGAGAGTGAAAGCAATAGCAACATTAACGCCAATAAAGAGCTGTTCTTTTGCAATTATGAGCATCAAGCAGATTTTCATGCAGGCGAGACGTATAAACCAGACCTCTAAATACATTATGTATTATTGATGCTTAAAAATAAGCGCTTAGTTCTGGTGAGCTAAGCGTTTATCTGTTCCATACGCCATAATAACGGAGCGGGTCTATTTTATTTGGTATCGACTAAGTCATTATTGATTTATAAAATAGACTGGGCGTCTTTCATAATTTTACTTAGCAAAGCCCCAGATTGCTTATCTTGCTGCAAACGATCTTCTTCGCTTATTTGGTTGGTATGAATTTTTTCGTATAAATTCAAGCAGCATAGGACAAGGATGCTTTCTTGGCTGAGGCTGGGCGCGTCTTTTCTTAGGGCTAAAGCCTTGTCATTGATATAAGAAACCGCTGAAAGCAGCTCTTCTTGCTCATGCACTGGGCAATAGATCGGGTAGGTGATGCCAGCAATCGCGATATCGACCTTTTTAATTTGTGGTTCAGTGGTTTTATCATCAGGTTTCGCAGCGGTGATTGGTGTGTACGAACCATTTGATGCTGCCTGTTGCGGCTTAGGTCCAGTATTTTTTGCTTGGCTGTTTTCTATTTGAGTGCTGTTTTGTGGCTGTTTTTCTACAGATTTTTTATGGTCATCGGTCATGATAAATCCTACAATATATGTTATTAAAGAGAATAATATAAAATATCACTGCTATAAATTTGCTGGCTTCATAAGTAAAAAAATAAGCATTAAACGTTATCAGTGGCAATGATTGATTAACTTTCTGCCTGATCAATACGCGTCAAGCGCTGCAATACCACTTGGGTACGCTCAGCGGCCAATTCGTTTTTCTTTTTCAAATCACTATTTTGCTGTTTAATATCGCTATACTGCTGCTTTAATTCATTGTTATGCTGCTGCAGCTCGCTGTTTTGCTGTTGTAATTGCTCAATCTGTTTGTTTAATTTGTCTTGCTCTTCACCGATCATATGATGCGCTTCAGCAAGACTTTGATAACGTTTATCAAGATCATTTAATTGTTTTTTCGCACCATCGCGCTCTGTATGGCTGCTATCGAGCTTAGTCTTAAGAGCCGCAAGTTCTTTTGGATCGGTCTCAGGTTGTTTTTTGAGGCTGCTAAGTTCAGCACTGACAAGCTGATATTGCTTTTTGATGTCGAGTACCATTTTTTCTAATATTCTAAGTTGGTCATACATAGTCAGTTTTTATCCTTAACAAGTAAGCGTGAATGAATTTTGTTCTCTGCGTTTAATAATGCCATAGGTGACCGCATAATATCTATATCAACAAAGTAATTGTATGACGCTTTATGACACTTTGTTTCTATTAACTATTAACTATTACTAATCAATGACTAGGACATCTATTATGAATGACAATATCTCGGGCTGGAATACATGGCTGACGGCGTTTGATGACTGGACTGACGTATCTATTAGTGAGGTACACGGCTTGATGACAGGGCTGATAACTGCCTGTAATGCACCCGATGAGCAAGTGTGGGCAAAGGTGTTTGAGGAGCTAAGTTTTGCGCCATTGCCTGATCAGGCGTTGACCTTACTGACTGAAGAAGCAGAAGATACGGTATTCCAGCTAAAAGACAAAGATGATGCTTATTCTTATACGCCATTAGTGCCAGATGATGAACATGACTTGTACGAGCGCGTGATGGCATTGAAACAGTGGGCAAATGGTTTTATGACCGGTTTTGGTATTACCGATTGCGGTCTAAGTAGCGAAGAAAACGAGATGCTGTCAGATTTGGCAAAGATTGGTGGCATTCGGCTAGAAGACGATGAAGATTTTGAAGGCGGCGAAGAGTCTTATTTGTATATCTATGAGTTTGCGCGCATGGTGCCAGTGAGCTTTGCTACCCGTAAGCGTAAACCAGTTAAAGATATTGCACTGATTGCTGGCTTGTCTATCGATGCCAAAACTACCAAAGAATTACAAGCAGAAGGTAAATTACCCAAACCAATGCCGCCAGTCGTTGATGCGATGAATCAAAATAACCCATCGTAAATGATATAGTTGGGTTTATATAAAAATATGCAGCGGGACTGGGATGGATTTTTCGTAGCTTCTGTCGGCGTAAGCACAGCAAGCGAGAAAAATCTATCCTAGGGCATGTCCTCAATCTGAACAAAATCAACTAAATGGGCTAAAAAATGGCTAAATCTTGCCAAACTGCGTTAAATAGCTGGCTAATATCTTGATATTATCTGTGCTACTTTCCTTGTTTGACAGCAATTAAAGAATAATAAAAGGGAGACTATGATGACAACTGATAATGATATGATTCATTTGCGTCGCTGTGTGGAGCTGGCAGCTGAAGCTTTAGAAGCGGGCGATGAACCGTTTGGCAGTGTGCTGGTTGATGCCGATGGACAAGTGCTACGAGAAGATCGTAACCGTGCCAATTCGGTCGATGCCACTTATCATCCAGAAATCGCCGTCGCCAAATGGGCCGCAGAAAATATGACAGCGGATGCGCGCACTAAAGCCGTGGTTTATACCTCAGGCGAGCATTGTGCTATGTGCTCAGCAGCTCATGCATGGGCAGGGCTTGGTCGTATTGTTTATGTCAGCTCATCAAAACAGTTGGGTGAGTGGATGGATGAGATGGGGGTGAAGTCTTCATCGCCTATCAATTCATTAAGTATCCAAGAAGTCGCCCCTGATGTAGCCGTCGAAGGTCCGATTGCAGGCTTAGATGAAGAAGTCAAAGCGCTACAACAGCGTTCATTCCAAAAAGGCTGAGGTCTTTTTATCTCATATCGTGATAAGGATATCTTATGACTGTGATAAATCATAATAAAGGTGAAAAACAAGCAACGCCTACAGCCAATTACCCCAATGATAGTATTGACTGGCTGACGCGGTTGATGGCGTTTGATACGGTTAGTCGCCATTCAAATTTGGCGTTAATCGACGATGTGAAAGGATATTGCGAGAAGTTAGGGTTGAGCGTAGATTTAACCTTCAATGAGGTTAAAAATAAAGCCAATCTATTTGTGACGGTGCCAGCTGGAGAAAAAGCTGATATTGTGAATAATGGTCTGGTGTTATCTGGACATACTGATGTGGTGCCAGTTGATGGTCAAGAGTGGACGTCTGAGCCATTTACTGCAACGATTCGTGGTGACAAGCTATATGGACGCGGCTCTTGCGATATGAAAGGCTTTATCGCTTGTGCGTTAACGCTGTTACCGCAAGCCGTAGAGTTATCTAGTTCAGGCAAACTACGTCGACCGCTACATTTGGCTTTATCATTTGATGAGGAGGTGGGCTGTTTGGGCGCGCCATTGATATTAGCCGACTTAAAAGCACGCGGTATCACACCTGATTATTGCATCGTTGGTGAGCCAACTAACATGGCCATGGTCGTTGCTCATAAAGGTATTGCTGTTTATCGCTGCCGCGTCCATGGCAAGTCTGCGCATTCATCATTAACGGCGCAAGGGGTTAATGCCATTAGCTATGCCAGCCAATTGATTGGTTATGTTGATACTTTGGCTGAAGAAATCAGTCATCGTGATGATAATGATCCTATATTTGATGTGCCTTATTCCACATTATCTGTAGGCACCATACAAGGCGGCACAGCGACCAATATTGTGCCAAATCTGTGTGAGTTTACCTTTGATTACCGGAACTTGCCACACATGACGCAAGAGGATATTGTCGCGCCAATTCAAGAAAAAGTTGCGGAATTAACCGCTCAGATGCAAGCACGAGCACCAGAAACGGGCATTGAGCTGATGCAAGAAGAAAGCGTACCGGCTATGACTGATAGCGACAGTGCCGAGCTACAACAATTAATCGTAGCGCTGACAGGTGATGATCAACGTCATAAAGTAGCGTATGCGACTGAAGGCGGGCAGTTTACCAATAGCGGTATTCCAACGATTATCTGTGGGCCTGGCAGTATCGAGCAGGCGCATAAAGCCGACGAATATGTTGCATTAAGTGAGATTGAGCGCTGTGACAGTTTCTTGCAGCGTCTCTTAGAGAGTTGTACTGCTAATACTAGCAAATAAACCGCGCAACCTAAGTAGTGATTGGTATAAAATACACCGTCTTTATGGCGGTGTTTATTTTTTTACGCATAT
>NZ_JBQSXN010000110.1:0-8508 GCF_052378235.1 Psychrobacter sp. AOP3-A1-26 | reverse complement strand
AATAAAAACAGACTGCCTTATAGCGCTTGTAAGGATTCATCCATTGCACCAAATAAAGGCTGGGCTAATGCTGGCAGAGCGTCTTTTAATTTAGTAAAGGCGTCTTGCTTATAAAGGATATATTGCCATATCTCATGCTGTGAGCAGCTATCATATATAACGTCGCTGTTATAACTTGGCCATAACCAATTTTCAAAATCACTGGGTTTAGGCTGATAATCTAAATCTTTTGCTTTGGCATCATTGACCTTGTCAAGGTAAGAAAGCGCATGAACAGGTAATACAGTCATGGGTATCTTGCCAGCCATATGCGCAAACCTCACCCATTTAAGAAGCTCAGCCAAGGCAATGTCATAGGCAATAGGTGCAAGCTCAAACGTGGTTTTTCCCTTGAATTTCTTGTACTCATCGCTGCCTTTATTAAAACGCCAAATGCTTCTACCATCGCCAGCAGCAACTTGCACCTCGGTAGTACGCCGCGCGACCTGCCAGTAGACATGTGACAACCAAAAGCGCAGTAAATACTGGGTACGCGCACTATTGGGCAAGATGTTTAGCCACAGCTCAGGTGAGGAGGAGCCGTCTTCCGAGTTATAATTAGTAGTAAGCGCCTCTACTGGTATCATACCTTTCACTTGCAGCCTCCCTTGCAGATTGATATCTGGTGCGGCAACCGTGGTCATAATCTCAGTACAAGGAGTTAGTAGGGCATTATTACCACTACGATGAGTATCTATACCTAATGCTGATAGTTGTTCGGCAAACTCTCGACACTGCTGTTGTAATTTAAGCTGTTGATACTGCAGAGTTGACTGACGTGCCACACCAGCTGGCATCACTGGATCGTATAATAGCTTGCTTACAGAGTGCGTGGTGTGATTGTCTGCGCTGCTACCTTCAACGTCACTGTCTTTATTTAACTCATCGAGTAGCTGCTTATTTACCTCATAAGCGCTTAGGCCTGACAACGATAATGGCTCTTGGTGCACCATCTCATCTTCAGGCAATACCACATGTACTTGCTGTTCTCGTAAAAAATGCTTAGCGGGATGACGCACTTGGTAGTGCAGATACTGCATATCTACTTGGCTGATTTCAAAGCGCTCATCTATCCCTTGTACAGTTGCATTGTCTAATACATTGTCTAATACAATACGCTGAGCAATATTGGCATAGTCCTCTTGACTGGGCAGATTAACTTTAACAGTTGATATGGCACCGTCATCTTGAGACTGCAAACGCTCAAACACTTCATGCCACACCCGTGCTGGAGCATTGGTACTTTGCTGATAGGCTTTTTCTTTTTGCATAGCACGCGTAAGTAAGTTTATTAGTGCTTGACCAGCATCTTCATCAGCCGTTGAGCCAGATGAAACACCATCAAATGAACCACTCGCTGCTTGCTCATTAAGCGTTTCTGACTGCACAAACACTTCTTGGGCAAAGGGTAGCGCTGGATGATGAGTGACCAACCACTGCTCGATAAGCTTGGGCAGGTAACGCTGTACTTGCGCTGCCAATGCTGATTGTTGCTCTTCAATAATCGTTGATGATTGATTTTTAAGTTGTTCGGTTTTTAAAGGGTCCCACTGCCACTGAACCTCACCTTTTAAAAACTGTAGTAACTCACTCACTGGGTTGGCGGGTAAGTGTTCGTGAGTATCGGTAAGACGCTGGCCATTATAAAAAATCCAGCAGGCATTGCGAGCACACAGCAGCGCATCTAAAAACGCGCCATTATCGTCATCTTCACTAAATCTATCACCGCGACGTGCCAGCCCAGATTTCATCAAATCATAACGGTTGTCATGGTCACGATTGGGAAACTCCGCCAAGTCCATATTGAGCATAACAACCAACCCAAACGGTACGTTACGCAGTGCACCAAAACGCCCGAAGGTAATCACGCCTGTCGGTTCCGCACTGACCTGCTGACTCTCAAGTTCGTCTTCAATACTATCGAGCATAAAGCTGAGCTTTAAAGGCAAATTACTGACTTGCGATAGTTTTGATTCAACTTGGCTGGCTTCAAGTTCTAATGGAGTCGCTGTACTATCTATCGTCGTAGAATTCATATCCTCAGCATGATAGCGCTGATAATGACGGTTGGCGCGCAAACTACTCTTAAAACCATTCATCGCATTAAAAATAGCACGCATCGGACGCGTCTGATCAAGGACACCAAAGTACGGATGAATAATATGGTTCTCAATATTATTGAGCCAATTCTCAGCATTATAGCGGGCTTGAAACTCGTAACGGCAATGATGTAAGCCGCTATAGACACGACATAGTGCTTCAATAATCGCAGCATCCGCCAAGCTGATGGCAGATATGGGCACGGTTTTTTCTGCCAGTACATTATCTTGCCAATGTTCAGGATACAGACAATCGCTGATACTCGCTTCTGGCATGATCAAACCTAGCGCGACTTTATCCAAAGCATGGGCAAAGCTAAAGCGGTAATCATAGTCATCTGTATCAAGTGTTTGCTGCAAGTGAGCTTCATCAAAGCCACGTACAAATCCTGCTTGTTCTAATAAGTCACAGGCTCGGCTCATCTGCTCATGCGTTAAGCCAAGGCTTTCATAAAGTGGTGGCAGCATCAGCCAATCAAAAACTTCAGCCGCTTCAAAACGTGCGCTTTCACTGCCTAATAACCCATAAAAGCCGCGTATTGCTTCCCATAGCTGGCGAATCGACTTATCAACCACACCCGTGACTTTAGCCGGTAGCGTCAGACCATCCTGCCCTTCTCCATTAACAAACACTGAGTTAATCAGCTCGTGATGACGATCGACATCAGGGAGAAGTACAACGATATCAGACAAATGGCGTGTGCTACCATCTTCATTTGCCTCGTTTAGCCAGCGTCCAATCATGCCGCGCAGCACTTCAAGCTGGCGCTGTAAATTATGGCAAGAATGAATACTTAGGCTATTATCGTATTGCGAGAGTTGCCAATGACGCGGCTGCTCATAGCGTTTGCCTTTTAGAGTATTGTCGCTAAACCATAAGTCGGAATCATTACTATTACCTAGGCTATTATTATCGTTAATAGCTTTATTTTCTGAAGCGTTATGACTATCCGATTGCACTTGCGTACCAAGCGCGGCACTTAAGCGCCCAGCAGTGGTTTTTTGTGTCGCGCTTTCATCGAGCATCAATACATCTTGCTGCAAGTGCGCAAGCAGGCTTAAGGGCTGTCCGGATTGAGTTCTTTCTGCCTGCGGATAATCGACATCAAACTTATCTTGCCAATCGAGCTTAAAGTTATCTGACTCTTCATTACCTGATAAGCTCGCCAGCATGGCAAAAGTCTCACGCGATTGCTTACCCAAACGTGACAATAGCGTGTGCCCATAATCTCGTAAAAACACACTGTCAGGGTTGATCACTTGCTGACGTTGTAACCACTGCTTATCAACGATATCTGCCCAAAACAGTTGCGACGGATTGTAATGTAATAAAGTGATATCAAGGTAAGTTGATAAACGTTGCAAGAAATTGAGCTCGTTTTGGGGTAATTGCTGAATGGTAAAAATATGCAGTTGCGTTGGCAGTATCGCCTTGATATCTACCCCGCTATTGGCTTTATCTTTGGCCATAATTTGCCAGAAACGCGTCTCAATCGAGGCGCGATGCTCATATACCGAGGCAAATAACAAACGCCATAAGTGACGTTGGGCGACTTCAAGCTCCGTATAATGCGCCACCAACCAATCAGGCGTGATGCCAGCGTATTTATCAAACTCCATCGTTAGCTTGTCTTTTTCGGCCACAAGCAGCTCTACATCAACCGATTTATTATCAGACCATAACGTCAACCAATCCTCACGATGGGTCAAATAACGGCTGAATACTCGTGAAAAGTCTGTCGCTAATGACCACAACCGCACATCTTGCTGACTACGATCTGCTTCTTCATCCAGTAATGCCGATAATAATGGGTATAAAGGGTGCTTATCATCCGCCATAATTTGTGCTTGATAATAAGTGAAGTAACCAAACAGTCGCCATTGCATCACAGCCCCAGTCAATACCGCTACTTCTGGCACGGTCAAAACCTCTTGCGAACGTTGATTGGCTTCTAACCAAACATTGTGCTCAGCCAATACCTTTTGCATCAACGTCCATTGATACTGCCCCCAAAACTTTGTGGTAACCAAGGTGCTAATGCCTGCTTGGCTGGCAATGGATTTATCTAACCAATCGCCCAGCACCATCGATGGCACAATGACAATAAACTCTTCAAATATAGGCAGGTTTTTAGATTGATAAGCGTTAAGTAACTGCTCAACTAGGTGCTCGGTGCGGTGCGACTGAATAATGGTAAACATAAATAGTGATCTGATTAATGGTCTGATTAATGGTTTGATTGAGGTAGTGAAAGAGTGTCATCAATAAATATTGGTTTGATAAATTAAAAATTAGTAAAACTCATCTATGCACATGCGCTATAAATAAAAAAGACGACAGACAACACTGAGCAATCCATGTTTCGCGGTCGTGACTGCTATGCGTTTCTGCTAGGATAATGAATCTAAGTCTGTAATAGCAATGATAAGCGGTGCTCCCCCTTCAATAACAATTATCAGTGTGCCACCGATAAGAATCGTTTACTAGTATAGATACTAGCATGACAATACCTTGCGACAATTACTGTCGTCTTGATTCATCATTTAAAAAAACAGTGACGATTTTTATTTAACCATTGCCTCTTTTTTATTCTTTTATCAACGAGATACTTAAACACTATGCCCTTGCGTCCCATTGATGCCATCTTTGTTCATCCGAAACGACGTTTATATGTTGTATACTATCGTGGTGAGCTGTGGCAATTGCCACGTATGAAAATCGATGATCGATCATGGCAAAACAGAAAGCCTTATACGGATGATAGCAGTGGACTCTACCTCAGTATTCACCAAGCCATTAGCGATCCTGTTTTAGCACAGAAATTACGGACGTTGAACCTGCCTGCCGCCGTACGTGGCAGCACGTTACCTCGGTTTGAGGCATGGTGGGAAGCACATGGTTTTAAATGGCTCAAAGACAAGCTGACGACCAATCAATCGCCCTTAGCAGCGCATCAAGCGGCAAAAGCGATTGACATTCAACCTATCTCGCCCTCAAACTACCCAGCTACTCCTATAAATAACAATGATACCAATAATCGTAAAAGTGCTAAGCAAAAAGCCATGCCTGTCGCAACCGGCGCAACCGATATTTTTGCAGATATGCTGGCAGATTTAGCCGATGAAGTCTTGCATCGAAAGTTGTAAAGCAAGCTCTAGCTCTAATACAATAACTGACTCCCATATCAAGTAAACCAAAAAAAGAACGGTAATATATGAAAGACTACAAGCTGCTACTGGCTGGGCTAATTTTACTACTATTAGTAATCTTTATCGCTATCTTTACTTGGTTATGGAGTAGCAATCGTAAAAATGCAGATCCGTTACCTATTATGGCGAGTGAAAATGACAGTGCAACTGCTGGAATGAACGATGATAAAAGCACCGACTCTAAAAGCACCCTACATATTCAAGCGGAAGAAAACCTACAAGGTCCGTTGGATGATGTAATCGTCGGTTTCGAATCTCGTTATCCTCATGTGGACGTTATAACAAACTATGTAGCCTCTACTGCCCTTTTGACATTATCAAGTGATGCTTTCACTAATAATGAGCGCTCTGAGTTTCTGGTTAGTACAGACATGATTATCGCTGACGGCAACCTATCTACTGAACGTCTTGCACCACTACAAACAAAGCTAACAGCCGCTCAAGATAAAAACCATCAAACCAAAGCAAATAACAATGACCGTGCTGCCGAGGGCTCTACTGTTGATGAAAGTAATAGTGATATCAATGATAAGACGCAGGATACCGAGCGCGATAACACAGAATCTCGTACCCTAAACTCTTTCAACTATGCTTTGAAGGACGAACAAGCACTGGAAGGTGTTATTCTGACAGACAATACTATCGCCGTTAATTTTCGCAACTTTCTCCTTTCAAGTACAGGACAAAGCATATTGAAAAAGTATAATTACCATAATATTGATGGCTACCAAAACAGTGTAGATGACCTATTTAATCCGACATCACGTACAAAAAAAGCACCAGATGATGACTCAGTCAATATCGCTGATGCCCTGAGCAATGGTAAGTAAACCAAAACCTCTTTATTTATTTATCTATTACTGATTGCTTTTATAAGTGCTTTTTTTTACAATAGCACTCCATTATGCGCCTATAGCTCAACAGGATAGAGCAGTTGCCTCCTAAGCGATCGATCCGAGTTCGAGTCTTGGTGGGCGCGCCAATCATTGTATTTATACATAACCTCGCATTACCTCAAGCCCTTTAAACCCATGTCATACCTAGTTTTTAGTCTTTGTTAAATAATTGTCATTATCTACTACAGGCTTTTATCAGCTTAGCCTTTTACCGCGTTTTTTGACTGTTGCTTATCATGAGCGGTGAGAGTATGAGAGTCTGTAGGACGGGAGCTAATATCAGCCTCATGATGGCCATAGTTTTGAGTTTGCGTGTATTTACTCAGCGGGTCGGTTTCAGAGAGACCATCAGCAAATAAGCTTAAGATATTGCGGCGTTTGATATTGAGCTGATTAAGAATGAAGTTGGTGACAAAATCATTGGCAGGGTTGTGTATGGTTTCAGCGGGTTCAGCAAATTGCGCCACCTTGCCTTCTGATAGCAGTAGGATACGATCCGATAACGTCATCGCCTCTTCGGGGTCATGGGTGACGATCAAGGTAGTCAGCTGATAGCGCACGGCAATCTCACGAATGCGCGCTTTGACGGTTTCCTTAATTACTCCATCTAGTGCCGATAACGGCTCGTCTAATAACAGTATCTTTGGCTTCATCACCAATGTACGTGCCAGCGCGACACGCTGCTTTTGACCACCAGATAACTGATGAATACGCTTATTTAGATGGGCTTTGATGTCGAGCAAGTCGACCAGTTCATCGACTTCTTGTTGTGTGCTCATATTCAGATTGTTACGCAGACCATATTCGATATTTTGTTTGACACTCAGGTTGGGGAATAACGCATAGTCCTGAAAGACGATATTAAAGCCTCTTTGCCTCATGGAGACGCGGGTAATGTCCTCGCCGTTATAGGCGATGCGGCCGCCATTGATGTCGGTCAACCCCAAAATCATATGCAATAAAGTGGTCTTACCACAGCCAGATGGCCCTAAGATGGACACTATCTCACCCTTATTTATCCTGAGTGAAAGATCCTCAAATATTACCTTGTCCTCATATTTTTTTGTCACTTGTCTCAGCTCTAACATATTCACTCACCTAGTCACTTACTGTCTATTTAAATGACTGTCTATTTAATCGTCATTTATTAAATTACTTGTCTTGTGCAGCTCAGCAGTGTATCGGTCAGTTATGACACTTCGATGAAAAAGCCTTGATAATAATCTCAATAAGGGCAGTATTTACATTACCGCTTTATTATTGTTCTCTTTTTTTTGACAAAAAAATAGCGCCCTTGTAGGCGCTATTTTTAGATAGTAATAACAAGAGATATTGAAGACTCAAACAGTATCGGTGGCTAGATTTTTAAAACTAGCGTAAATCATCGACGACTGCCAACATCGCAACCAACGATGCCTCACCCAGCCTCATAGAACGCTCAGGCGACCAGCCTGTCACTGCATCAGGGCTATTATCATTGTCTTTAAAAGGCATCTCCAACGTATTGGCCAGACAATCGAAATGCTCGGCTACCCAATTGGTAGCGACGGTCATATTTGCGGTGCCTGGTGCGTCGATCTCATAGCCATATTCAGACTGAAAATCTGCACAAGCAAGCTTTAACACCTCTGAGAATCTATCACGCAAATGTGCCAGACGATCATTATAGCTTGGCGTACCCTGTGAGCCGGCTAAAAACACATATGGCAACGCTTCATCGCCGTGCACATCATAAAAGAGGTCAACGCCAGTCTCCTCCATCTTATTGATTACATAAAAGACCTCAGGGCTTTTGTCCAAGCTTGGGTTAAACCATTCGCGGTTTAAGTTGGTACCAGCAGCATTGGTCCGTAGATGTCCACGCACACTACCATCGGGGTTCATATTTGGCACGATATAGACATCGGCTTTTTCTAATAGCTGCTTGGCAGTGGCATTATCGCTGTCTAGCAACGCATATATCAGCCCCTCAACCAACCACTCTGCCATCGTCTCGCCGGGATGCTGGCGAGCGGTAATCCAAATGCTGTGTTTATGCGTTTCACTACTGCTATCACCATTACCGATTTTTACTAACGTCAAATCACGCTTATCAAGGGTCTCGCCCAGATGCTCCAACGCTACCAATGGGTGCGTTTGGACAGCCGCCAGCAGGTCTTGATGACGCTCATAACTGTATGGAGCAGAATAGGCAATTTGAATACTGTCATATTCCAAGTCTGCCACTATAGTCAACTTGCCGTCTTTATAAGTGGTAGGCAGAC